>NZ_JGCK01000012.1:0-53417 GCF_001639905.1 Kosmotoga sp. DU53
GGAATAAGAATGAACAAATGGAGAAGCTCTCGATCGCGATTGGTCAGTAGACTACTGCCTAACAAATATTTTCAGAAGATAGGGCTGTATGATATGAAGCTTTCACATGCACCACTGTCGGAGAATCCGATACTCAATCCATGAGCCGTGTACGTTGGCCCGTACGCACGGTTCTGTGAGAGGACGGGCGGATTCCCCCCCTCCTACTCGATAACCACTCCGTGGTTGTTCCGAACCGCAAGCGGTTGAAAAAAGCAGTCATTCTGGAAATGTTTTATCCAGAATCTTAACCACCACTGTCATTCTGGAGATGTTCAATCCAGAATCTTGGTTTTTTTAAGAACGAGATCCTGAATCAAGTTCAGGATGACGGGTTGGGGGCAGGATGACGTGTTAGGGGTGTTCATGTTGGATGGTAATGTAGTGGCAGAACATGTTCTGCCCATTTTGAAGATGTTTGTAATATTAATAAAGGGCACAGCATGCTGTGCCCTATTTTCAAAGACTGTCATTCTGGAGATGTCTTATCCAGAATCTTGTTTTCAGACGAGATCCTGAATCAAGTTCAGGATGACAGGTGGGAGTGTTCGGGTTTTAATGTATCTCGATTTTCACGTACAATCTACAACCCAGAACCGACAACGGCTTTTATCGCCGCGCAGCGGCTTTCTCGGACTCTCGTTTTTTGCTGCTCTTCTAAAAATAAAACAGGGTAAGCATTAAGCTTCCCCCGTTTTTATTTTTTGCTATTTCTTATCTTTTCTTGACCCCTCTTTTTTTATCGATCTCCTGCGGTACGCCGAAAGCTTTTGAGAGCTATCACGCATGAAACGGGCAAGTTTTCTCTCGAAATCCTGACTTGTAGCCTGTTCCTCCCCCTGATTTCCTCCGGCGTCTTTGATGGACAATTCCCATTTTCCGTCCTTAGTTGTACCAAGAACCTTCGCTGTGATCTCCTGTCCAACTTTCAGGTAATCATCGATATTCTTTACATAACCCTTCGAAACCTTGGAAATGTGAATGAATCCTTCTTCTCCGCCTTCAAGAGTAACAAAAGCTCCGTACTTCCTAACTGCGGTAACTTTGCCCTGAACAATGTTACCAACTTTCACACTCACACTCTAAACCTCCAGTAATGTTTATGATTTAGTAATGACGACATGCTGGGCTTTACAGCTCAGTAATTGTCGCCGTACTTGTTTCTGAATTTCTGTACTCTTCCTTCAGTATCGACGATCAACGACCCAGTATCGCCTTTGTAGAATGGGTGGCAATTGGAGCAAAGATCGATCTTAATATCCTCTTTCATCGTCCAGAACTTGTGCTCCGCCCCGCATGTACACTTTACGGTGATCAGCTTTAGCTCGGGATGGATGCCTTTTTTCATCAGGACTTCACCTCTTCAATAGTTTAATTTTACAGGCTTCATTATATCATATGTTTTAGAAGCTGTCAAAAAGGAGACAGTCTCTAACAAATTTTTGTGCGCCCGGAGATAATTATGAAGGATATCGAGAGAGTTTTTGAATCTGTAAAGGGAAAAATTTATGAAGAAGGTTTTACAACTTTTTATTATGAGAGGAAAGAATGGGTCGAAAGGCTCGCGCTACTTTTGAGACGTAACTCTGAAAGTGGCCTGCGACTTTTAAAGAGAGAACTGGATAATTCCAGTCCCCTGCTCAGTTTCTCTGATGAGAATCTGTCTTTTATAATCGATATCCTCAAAGATTCCGAAAGAGATGTTAAAGAACGGATAGTGCTGGCTTCGGATCTGAGCGGTGATACCGTTGGTAATACGGCTCATTTGCTTTATCTGATATATCCAAAGCATTACCCGCCTGTTCCTAAGGCCATCGGAAATGAGATGGTAACTGTGGAAGAGTATTATAGCTGGAAGAAAAGAGCAGAGAAGTTTCTGGGTAACATCGTAGATAATTACATCATGCTCGAAAGTGCCTTTCTTTTTAAACCATCGCCAAAAATTAGCGAAGGAATTGAAGAATTTTTCAAGGGACTTTCGTTCATCAATGTAAAAGGAATCAAGAAAGCCCGGGAAGAATACAAGAAATTAAAAGGGAAACAAAAAGAAAGAGTTGTCCGGTTCTTAAATGATTCTTATGTGAAGAAGGTAGTTACAAGTAAAAGGGTTTCTCCTGTTGTTATAGATGGAAGTAATATTGTTTTTTCGCAACAGCCTTTTCCAGACATCGCGAGGCTCGACAAACTTTTTAATTTCATGGGAAGGGCAAAAGAAGCGCTCTTTCCATACCGGATAGTGTTTGATGCAAATATACGCTATATAATAAGAGGTTACCAGCAAAGCCAGTTAGAGAAGTGGCTGGTTTTACCGAATGTAGAACTTTATTCACCTGCTGATGATAGAATTATCATGCTTGCTAGAAGCCTGAAAGCAAAAGTGATAAGCTATGATAGATTTCTTGAACATAATACTTCTGGAATCAAAATTCTAAGACCGGAGGATCTGTTGTGAATATGAAAGTATCAGATTTTGATTACGAACTCCCAAAAGAGTTGATAGCTCAAGAACCTGTCCAACCTAGAGACCATAGTCGTTTGATGGTGATTAGAAGAGATAGAGAGAATTTTGAGCACACACATTTTTACCGGATAATCGATTATCTTGAGCCCGGCGATTTGCTGGTTATGAATGACAGTAAGGTTATCCCCGCACGGCTGTTGGGGAAAAAATCCACCGGGGCAAAGGTGGAGATCGTTCTGATCGAAAAAGTAGGTTCTAAACAATGGAAGGCAATCGTCAGGCCTGGAAGCAAGATAAAACGCGGTAATGTGCTCCTTTTTGAAGATTTACAGTGTGAGGTTGTAGAACATTGCGATGATTCAACAAGAATCCTTGAATTCACCGGCAGCAATCCATGGGAAAAGATAAGGCGTATCGGCAAATTGCCTATACCACCTTACATTTCTAAATACCCTGATGATCCTAATCTCTATCAAACGGTATATGCAAAAAAAGACGGTTCCGTTGCAGCTCCAACAGCGGGATTGCACTTCACAGATTCTTTGCTCAAAAAACTCAAAGAAAAAGGAATCAAAATGGCTTTCGTGACACTACATGTTGGTCTTGGAACCTTCCGCCCGGTTAAGGTCGAAAATGTCGAAGATCACGTTATGCACTCGGAATTTTACACACTTCCCGAAGAAACGGTTGAGTTAATTAAGGAAACTAAAAGAAATGGGAACCGCGTCATTGCTGTTGGAACCACGGTGGTCAGAACTCTGGAAGCCGTTGCACAAAAACACAACGGAAAACTCGTCGCGGAATCAGGGAGAACGGATATATTCATCTATCCACCTTACGAGTTTAAGGTCATCGATGGCCTTATAACAAATTTTCACCTTCCAAAGTCCACGCTTTTAATGCTCGTGGCAGCTTTTGCTGGACACAAAAAAATACTAAAAGCCTATAATGAAGCTATAAAGCTTCGTTATCGCTTTTTCTCATTCGGCGACGCTTGCTTCATTTACTGAGTTTTTTGATTCAAGCCACGGTTCAAAGAAATGTTTCCACAGTTGTTTGAGAAGTATGGCTACCGGTGCAGCAAGGAATGCACCCAATATTCCCAGCAATTGTCCCATGAACAGGACAAGGAGGATAACCATTACGGGGTTAACTCTATTGTAATCACCCATGAGTTTCAAGAATATGATGAAAGCTGCTGAATGGATCGCTATAAGAGCAATCACAAGGATTATCAATCCTGAAAGACTTGGTTGGGCTGCTATCAGGAGAATGATGGGAACTATTTCAAATATAACACCAACAACGGGAACAAGATTGGTAATCGCAGCCCAAAATCCAATCAAAAGGCTATAACCAAGCCCGAGAAACTTTATCAGGAGTCCAACGGTTATACCAACTATAAGAGCTATAAACAGTATGGAAAGTATGTAGCGTTCCATGTTTCCATGAAGTTCCCTTAAAAAGTTTGCCGCAATTCTTCTATACTGCCGTGGATAGAGTTTTGGAGCAAGCCTTTTGAAAAAGGCAAAGTAAAAACTCGTGTATATCGAACCGATTACCACAAAAAACACTATCGTAAAGGTTTCAGAAGCGATGTTGGGGATTTTTTCTAGCATTGAATTCGTATAATCCCTCAGCTTCACTTTGAGTTCTAAAAGAAAAGTCCTGGTGGTCAAAAGAATAGATGCCTTCGTTTCTCTTTTTACGTTGAACCAATCAAGCAATTCGTTTGTATAAGCAAGCCAATTGCCATCATAACTCTCGAAGTTGCTTGCCAGATTGGTTGCAAAGTCCCTGGTAAATCGCTGGAAATACTTTTCCTCTTCTTTGCTCAATCCTATTGGTTTATAAGTTTCGAGTATTTCTTCAACACGTCTTTTTATTCCATCTCGTAGATTCGGTTCTTCCATTATAACGATGTAGGCCCTTTCCAGATCCGGAAAATTAACCGTATAACGTTGTAGCTCGCTGCGTTCTTTTTCGGTCATGTAATAAGCTTTCAGTGAATTCACATCGCTTGCTCCGGGAGAATAAATTTTGACACGGAATAAGCCCGGTGGAAAAACAGAAACAAGTTCTTTTTCTATAAATTCCCTGATTTTTTCCGGTTCCCCTTCAGGAAGCGGAATCATAAGTAAGTAACGAGTATTTATTTCTTCATCTACTATCTGTTTTATCTCCGATATGAATTCTGAAAATGTTTTGTCCGGATTGAATTCATAAGAGTATTTGTTTATTATTTTGAGCAAGGCATTTCGGCTCTGAATCGTAAAAGGAACGTATATGTTGCTGTCTCGAAGATTACCTTGTTGTGATATTTCTTCTGACAAGCGTGCTGCTATATCATGTGCTATGGCAACTGCAACTGTCTCTGGAGAAATGCATTCTTTTATTTTATTTTCAAGTTTTGTTCTGAATATCCTTTCGTCTGATGATACAAGCGCTCCGTAGATTTCCACTTTCTTTATATCTGGTGATGTAGGGACTTCTTCAAAATACTCTTTCAGTTTTTCTGTCGCACTTCTGAGCTGCAATTCAAGGTAATTTGGATTTCTCCTTACCGAAGAAGCCGCTAAAAGGTAATCCTCTATCTCCTTGATCATTTGCTCTTTGCTTGCACCCATCCTGTCGAGAATGATTCTATATTGCGATTCGATAACTCTGTCTCGGTTTCCCACTTCCAGCACCCACAAGGTGGTGCCGACATATCCAGTGGATATTGTTTTATCATCGGAAGGGAAGAAATCAAGAACGAGGTTGTAAAAATTTGGGACCTGTTTCAAGACAAGTGGAACAATAAAGAACATTATCATAATTATCGTTAAAAAGACACTCAGCAATCCGATGATAAGAGCTAACGCTCTTTTGATTTTGAGCTTTGTTGTTGCAAACTTTGCCCAGGTAACTACTATAAACACAATAACCAGACTTGCAAGAACCACAATAGCTGTGGTCGGTGAGAGTAAGAAAATCATGAACGCGATGAAGAGATACAAAAATGTCAAGTAACGCCACAAACAATCTACCTTTGTTGGAACGCTTCATACGCGAGCATTCTCCTTTCAACTATGCTGAAAATATTCAGCAATTTTCGTTAGATCATTGGTCAACCCCATTACTACCATTAATTTAATTCGAGCTTTTTGAGAGGAAAGGCCCGGTGCAAAAATAACGCCTAAATCCTGTAAACTCCGTCCGCCACCTTTGTATCCATAAATGCCGAGAACCCTTCCTTTGAAGCATCGTGATGTTATCACAACGGGAAAACTAAGATCTTTTATCAGTACTTTTAAAGCATCTTCAGCCTTTGGCGGGACGTTTCCGCGCCCAAAGGCTTCTATCACGAGACCTTTGTAACCAAGTTCTGGTAATTTTTCTATTATTCTTCCGTTATCACCTACAAAGGTTTTTATCAGAGCTACATTTTCTTCTATGAATCTAACTCTGTAGTTTTCTCTATAATATAATCTTCTAAAGTATACCACCTTGTCTTCATCAACTATTCCGAGAGGTCCATATCCAGGGGAATCAAAGGTAGCCACGTTACTGGTATAGGTTTTTGTAACTTCCTTTGCAGCATGAATCTCGTCGTTCAAACAAACCAATGTCCCCAATCCTCTTGAAGCCGGGGACAAAGCTACCTTCACAGAAGATACAACGTTCCTTGGACCATCGGTACCTAGCTCGTTGATGTTTCGCATGGCTGCCGTGCAAACAACCGGCTTATCGGATTGAACGGTCAGATCCAAAAAATAAGCGGTTTCTTCAAGAGTATCCGTTCCATGGGTTATCACCACTCCATCAATATTTTCATCTTTTAGAATATCGTTTACAAGCCTCGATAAATTCCACAACATCGAAGGGGTCATATAAGGGCTGGGGACATTACTGAAATCGTAATGTCGAATCTTTGCAATTGCAGATAATCCGTCAACTTCTGCCACATGAACATTCATTCCACTTGCGGGAACGGAAGCCCCTGTTGATGGATCCCTTACCATTGCGATGGTACCTCCGGTTGTAATTATCGCGATTTCAGGCAATCCGTCTTACCTCCTATCTGAAGCCTTAATTTTTTAAGATTGTTTACGGTTTCCTGCTCAAGCAAATTCACGAGTTCTTCCCAATTTTTGAAGGGTCTGTTCAATACCAACATTGTTGCTCTGTTTTTCCCGATGCCCGGCAAAAAAGTAAGTTCTCTCAAGCTCAGAGTGTTTAAATCAGCATTTACTGGTATTGCCGTTATAGAACGTATCCCATGTCCGATAACAACCATATCGGTTGGGCTCTCGAACTTTACCGGGCTTCCCACAAGAATTGGGTAGGTTCCGAGAGGTCTTCCAAAGGTTATATCTCCCTGAGTGTACTCCGGAATTACCTTTCTCAGTATCGCACCCACCGGAAATACCTTTTTAAGCATGGGAGTATCGAATTCCTTCCGTATCGTTTCTTTGTGTTTTATAAATGCTTTCTTAGAGAATTTAGGAAGAACCTGGTGCGATAATGGCGTCCCTTCAAATATCATAACCTGACGAATGTTGAGCCGTCTGATGAGCCAATCATTATCATATATCTTTTTCAGGTATGCTCTGTCTATCTTAAAGGTCTCTTTTGAATGACCCGGCAATCCATACAGGAGGTTTATCCCTGGAAGGAGCTTTGGAACACCATCAACTCTGAAAGCTCCTATTTCATTTACGATTTCAATTGCCTTCAAAATATCCTCAGCGGAACCACCAAGATTGTTCAACCTTCTAACGGTTTCATCGAAACTCTCAACACCAAAAGAGATTATATCTCCCGGTGTATCGTATCGGGCAATGGTTTCAAGGATTTTTCTTGATTCTTCGGGGTATTGGGCTATAAAAATCGGATTCCCGTTGTCTATGTGTAAAACTTCCGGCTTGAGAATCTCCGTAGCTAATCTGAACAAGTTTTCCGCTGCTTCAGGATCCGGCTTCCCCACATCTCTATTGTAACCATAAGCCACAACATTTGCACTACGTCCAAACCTCAAAGCTTTAACTCCCACATCTTTTAATGCTCTCAATTCTCTTTCTATGCCTCTCAAATCACGGCTTTCAAACTTCCCGTAAAGCAGTGATTCTGTACAAAAAGAGCAGTAACCGTCAGAACGTTCGCACCCGGACGAAATATCGAATTCGATCATGACATTTGGATAACGCGGGTGCTGCGGTACAATCCTCGCACCAATGGGATATAGCTCGTTCAATATCTCGTATCTTGAACCCTTCAATTCCAATCCCAAAAAATCTGCAAGTTGAAGTTCATGGGAAAGCAGCGCATCCACTTCGCTGAGCTCTACGTTCATAGCCTTTGTTCCGCCTTTCAGACTGTATCCAAGTGCTATTGGTCCACAAATAATCTTCTGTGGTTCTTTGTTTCCGGAAAGAAGCTTTTTAATATCATTAAGGGTTACTGGATTGCCCCCAACATATCGACCGGGAGTGGTTATCCCGCCGTGCACAACGAGAATCTGGTGGCCGCGAAAAGCTTCCCAGAGTTCTTTTTTCCTGACATCGTCTATTGTATGGTATTCCACTTCGTATCCAGCCCGAAACAGAATCCCCGCCAGTAACCTGATCTTCGGAGAAATATAAGGCGAAACACCAAAAGCGGCGGGTTCATCTATATAACCATCGACAAGCACAGCCTTCATGAAGTTTTCATCCTCCATTCTCGGGATTTTTCATACATCTCCTCATTAAGAGTGTATAATATATTGAAGAAATTTGGACCAAATAGATTTGGGAGGTAATATCTTTGCCGTTCGAAAGAAAATGTTCATTTTGTGGAAGACCTGCTTCTCAGGTAAAAAAGTTAATATCCGGAGCAGAAGGTTACATCTGTGACGAGTGTGTTGAACTATTCCACGATATTCTAAAAGAAGATACAAAGGTGAGGCGGGAACCCGGGAAAAAGCTGCCGAAACCTGCCGAAATAAAGGCAATACTGGATCAGTACGTTATCGGTCAGGAAAAGGCAAAGAAAACAATCTCTGTCGCTGTTTATAACCACTACAAACGTGTTTTCATTGGAAGCGATGACATCGAAGTGGAAAAGTCCAACATTATGTTAATCGGTCCCACAGGCTCCGGAAAAACGCTGATTGCCCGAACTCTGGCAAAGATTCTCGATGTCCCTTTTGCCATAGCTGACGCTACACCGTTGACTGAAGCCGGTTATGTTGGCGAAGATGTGGAGAATGTTATCCTGAGGCTTTTACAAGCTGCAAATTTTGATGTAGAACGCGCGCAATACGGAATCATATATATTGACGAGATAGATAAAATAACGCGCAAAACCTCCAATCCGTCCATAACCAGAGACGTTTCCGGCGAGGGCGTCCAACAGGCACTTTTGAAGATAGTGGAGGGTACAATTGCAAATGTTCCGCCTCAGGGAGGAAGAAAACATCCCTATCAGGAGTTCATAAAGATTGACACCACCAATATCCTTTTCATCGTTGGTGGAGCCTTTGACGGCCTGGATGAGATTATAAAAGAGAGGATCTTGACCTCTACCATGGGGTTCGGAGCAGAGGTCAAAGGAAAAGATTCCTATCGCCTTGGCGAAGTTCTTGCTCAGGTTGGTCCGGATGACTTGATTCACTACGGTATGATTCCAGAGTTCGTCGGCAGATTCCCCGTGGTCGCCACACTGGATGACTTGAGTGTAGAAGATTTGAAAAGAATAATGCTGGAACCAAAGAATGCCGTCATAAAACAGTACCAGAAACTCCTGGAGATCGAAGGTATAACACTTCAATTTACCGAAGACGCATTGACTGCTATCGCCAAAGAAGCCTTGAAGCGGGGTACCGGCGCGAGGGCAATAAAGAGCGTTATAGAATCTGTTATGCTCGATATTATGTTTGAAGCTCCAAGTATGGAGAATGTTGAAAAGATTATCATGACCAAAGATGTTATAGAGGGACGCGCAAAACCTGAAATAATAACGAGGGAATCAGCCTGATGAGAGTACTGGCAATAGAAAGTTCCTGCGATGAAACAGCCGTTGCTATAGTTGAAGACGGCAAGCTCCTATCCAGTGTTCTTTCTTCACAGGTAAATATTCACCGCAAATATGGCGGTGTAGTTCCCGAAATAGCAGCAAGAAAACACCTTGAAAATATTCTGTTCCTTCTGGATGAAGCCCTGGATAGAGCAAGCTTAAAGATCGACGATATCGATATATTCGCGGCTACTCAGGGACCGGGATTGGTGGGTTCACTTCTTGTAGGTTTATCGCTGGCTAAGGGGCTTTCCATCTCGCTCAACAAACCATTCGTTGAAGTCAACCATCTCATCGGGCATATTTATGCCAATTTTTTGAGTTTTCCAGATCTAGAATATCCTTTTCTGGTTTTGCTCGTTTCCGGCGGACACACAGAAATTCTACTTGCCGAGGACTGGAATAATTTTAAGCGTATAGGAAAAACACGTGATGATGCGGCCGGTGAGGCTTTTGACAAGGTTGCCCGACTCCTTGGATTGGGTTATCCAGGAGGGCCAGAGGTCGAACAAGCTGCCAGAAACGGAAATCCAATTTATCGTTTTCCCCGTGCTCTCAACGAGAAGGGAAATTTTGATTTCAGCTTCAGCGGGTTGAAAACTTCTGTCCTTTACTTTCTAAAGAACAATCCTGAGGCTCGAATCGAGGATGTAGCTGCCGCTTTTCAGGAAGCGGTGATTGATTCTTTGCTTACCAAAACCTTTGCTGCGGCTAAAACATATGGCATTAACAAAATTGTTTTTGCCGGTGGCGTAGCTGCTAACACCAGATTAAGAGAGCGTGCGAATGGGATTGCAAAAGAGAAAGATATAAATATTTACTTTCCACCAATAGAATTTTGCACCGACAACGCCGCGATGATAGCTATGGCAGCTTACGAAAAAGCAAAAAGGGGGATTTTCTCCCCCATAGATACCAATGCTATACCTTATCTCTCAATCGTTAGTCTTTGAAGTGTTGTTAGTGGTTTCTTTGGAACTGCTGGAATCATTCGATGTTTTTTTTGAGTCTGTGGAGTAGAAGCCGCTTCCTTTGAACACAACACCAATGTTACCTATCATCTTCTTGAGTTCTCCGCCACAGGTTTCGCAGGTTTCTAAGGGATCGTCGTTTATCTTCTGAAAGACTTCTACTACATTTCCACAACTTTCACAACGATATTTGTATATTGGCATGACGATTCCTCCTTTCCTCACTTTTCTGCATATACTGGAACAACACAGATGAACTCAAGTATATCTTCTGTTTCATTTTTGAACTGATGCTCAACGTTTTTTGGAACATAAACATACGAACCTGCGGAAACCTTTATTTCACCTTCAGGAGTTACAACTGTGGCTTCCCCTTTAACAATGAAAACCTCGTGTTCCCAATCGTGGGAATGCCTGGGGCTGTAACCACCAGGTTTTACTGTGAAAAGCCTCATTACAAAATTAGGAGCATTGTGTTTTTCGCCAATCAATATGCGCTTCTCTACCCCTCTTACAGTATCGCTATCAAAAACCTGAGCTTCCAGGTCATGAGCTTTTCCTGTTACTATACGCTCTGACATTTTTGAACCTCCCGGTTTTTTTCCTGGCACCGTTTCTACCGTTGCCGTTACCAGAATATTCCACAACTACTCGTCTGTAAGGTTCAAGCCCTATAGAATAGCTTCTCACTCCGTCATATTGGGAAACTATTTCATGGACTATCCTTCTTTCAAAAGCAAACATAGGCTCAAGAATCACCTTACCCTTTTGCTTTTTTACCTTTCTCACTATTTTGTGAGCCATATTAACTACAAGTTCACTGCGTTCCCTCTTATAATTACCGACATCCACACTAACGTTGACCTTTATATCGGATAGCCTGTTGGCATAGATGTTCAGGATGTGTTGCAATGCACTCACCGTTTTTCCGTGCCTGCCAATCAATCTTGAGATGTTGTCGCCCTCAATAATAACCTTGAAGGTTTTCCCGTTGAAAGTAACGTCGAAAAAGATGTCCTCTCCAAAATGGTGTAGTATTCCTTTCAAGTATTCCGATAGTTTTCTCTCAAAATATTTAGGAAGAAGTTTGGCTTCGATTTTGGTTGCTTTACCTCCAAAAATTCCAAGAAATCCCTTAGACCCTTTTTCAATAACCTTTACCTCTATTTCGTCTTCGTAGGCATCGAGCTTAATCTGAGCGAGTCTTACTGCTTCATCCACTGATGGAGCACTTACTACGACGGTTTTCATTTAAATGTACACCTCCCAGAACTTTAACATAACGTTATTTCACGGGTTTTGGTGGCAATCCCAGAACTTCCCTGACTGTTAGTTTTTTGATGCCAAATTTGCGGTAGACGTAAATAGTAATGAGCATCTGTATGACAGTATTTGTGGTGTAGTAAAGGAATAAACCCGATGGGAAACTGTAAAAAAGGAACGGAAACATTACATTAAAAATCATGCCCTGTCTGGCTGCCCGTGGATCCTGGCTTGTAAATAGCGACATGTAAAATCCCGCAAGGATTGTGATGATTATAAATGGCAGGTTTATAACGAATCCGCCGGTTGAAAGATCGCTCCAGATCAGGAACTTCGGCGAATAAGCAAACATCTCGCCGAAGTAACGGATAACAGCGTACAATACAAAAAACACCGGTAGCTGTATCAAAAGAGTGAGACAACCGGTTGCAGGATTTATGTTCTTTTCCCGGTAAAGCTTTGTAAGAGCCTGTTGCTGCTTTTGAGGATCCTTGTACTTCTTTTTGATTTTTTCTATTTCAGGTTGTACCGCACGCATCTGTATCATTGATTTCGTCTGGAGATGATAAAGGGGATAGAGGACCAGCCTTACAACGATGGTGAACAGGATGATAGCCCAACCAAAGCTCTTCGTCAGCTTATAGAGCCAGTAAAGAAATGCGACAAGCCCGTGGAATATATAGCTTGTAAAACCGATGGCACCGAATTCCTCGAGGTCCTTTTTTATTTCTTCGTATATCTCCGGAAACGCTTCGGAGATATGTATGAGTTTGACAGGCCCGGCAAAGGCAGAGATAGTAGCTCTTCCGGAGTTGGGATAAAAACGTTTTACGTCAAAACGTCCTTCTTCAGAATAACTAATGCACACCGTTTTCTGTTTATCAGGTTTTGCATATGTAATGAAGAAGTTCGGATGGACTTTCTGATTTATCTCCGATATATAAGGAACACTTACAGCGGTAATCTCCTCTGAAAAAGATAGAATAATATCAAAATCGTAGTAAGGGTCATTTTTTACGACAAAGGTTTTTGTTCCACTATCATAGAAAAAGTAGACAAGAATATTTCCATTTTCATCCTCTTCGTATGAGAATGAAATTGGAATGAGTTCGCCGTTGGAACCGTACACATTGTAACCATCAGGATCTTCAGGATAATAAGTATAAATATCTACAACCTTTCTATCCACGTTAATACGAATATCGTCAAGAACCCCCAACCTGGTATTTAGAACAATTGTAAAAGTCTTGGAAGATATCGTGAGAGTGTCTGTCCCCTCTTTTGTGGTCATTTCAGAACCAAGGAGAACAGAAGCAAACAAAACAACCAAGATAAAGAACAAAGCAGTAATTTTTCTCATTTCGTGTTCCTCCTTAGCAGTTTGAATTCTTCTGGAACTGGATCATATCCACCTTTGTTGAAGGGGTTGCATCTTAAAATACGCCAGGTTCCCAGCAAAAGTCCTTTAAATACACCGAACCTCTGAACAGCTTCAAAAGTGTAAGCAGAGCAGGTAGGTGTAAACCTACACGTAGGAGGCTTGGATGGAGAAATGTATTTCCTATAAAAGTTAATTAACGTCAGAACTATTTTTTTCATTTTTTTCCTGCTCTGCAATCCCGCTCAATAATCCAAGTAAATGATCAGATAAAATATGGTAATCAGCTTTACCACTCTTAAACGAGTCAGAAAGTTCCTTTCTTGCAATGACGAGTATATCATAACCTGGCAGGAAAGCACTTTTGTTCTTTCTGAAAATCTCTTTTACAATCCTTCTGAGTCGGTTCCTGTCGTGTGCTTTTCCGAATTTCTTTTTTACAGATACACCAATACGAGAAAAAGGCAGACCATTTCTGACATAGAGAACAACGAAGAAATTATCCTGAACAACATTTCCCTGTTTGAACACTCTATCAAAGTCTGCCTTCTTTCTCAATCTCTCATTTCGTGTTAATCTCTGGTCGATTTTTCTCACACCGCCAATCTTTTTCTTCCTTTTCTTCTGCGGTTTGCAATAATCCTTCTACCGGATTTCGTTCTCATCCTAACGAGAAATCCGTGGGTTCTCTTTCTCTTAACCCTCGAAGGCTGGTATGTCCTCTTCATAGCTCAACCTCCTTTTAATGTATCCTTGAAGATTATACGGAGCATCTGAAAAACTGTCAAGGATGGAAAGATTAAGATTAATGTTATTATTACCCACCGAAGGGTCATATGCAAATAGTATAATGTTGTTGAAACCAAGAGATGGAGGTTAGAAATGCTTTTTACTCTATCAGGAAAGAATTTTTTCACCTTCAAAGAATTTTACATGGAGTTTTCTGAAAAGCTGAACGTCATAACAGGAGAATCTGGTGCGGGAAAAACGCTTCTTCTGAAAGCCTTGAAAGCAGTAACCGGCTTTTCTCCACAACTCACCGAACGAAAGGAAGACAGCTATGTCGAAGCCATATTTCTCATGAACGAAGCCCTCCGCAAAAGGGCCGTGGAAATGGGAATCGAACCCTCTGACGAGATATTGATAAAGGTTAGTTTCGGGCCTCAAAGAACTATATACCGTCTGAACGGAAAAATCACGCCGCGCCAGGTCATTGCTGAGCTTCTTTCAGACCAGATTGAGATTCACTCTCAACACAGTAGTGTGAAACTTCTCGATAGCTCAAAACATCACCTGATTCTCGACAACATGATAAGGGATCGTTCCTTGCTAAAGGAATACGCAGAAAAATATAACGAGTTTGTAAAAGTCAAAAAAGAATTAGGCACCTTCGAAGTAGACCCTGGAAGCATAGCAAGAGAGAAGGATTTTCTGGAATTTCAGTTGAAAGAGATTGTGGATGCAAAGCTCCAACCCGGTGAGGACATTGAAATTGAACGGAAGTACAAAAAATACACCGACGCTCAGGAACTCAAGAAAACCTTTACCCTTCTAATGGAGACATTGAAAGATATGGACAATTCGGCTTATGCAATATTATCTAACATCCTGCACGACCTGGAAGCACTTGAAAAATATGGTTACAAAGATTTTTCCGAACATGCTCGCGTCGCCATTGAGGAGATCGATTATCTCTACGATATGCTGGTAGCTGAGCTTCCGAATTTTGAGTTCGATGATGAAGAATTCTCGCAAGTCGAGGCAAGATTTTCGTTGATACAGAATTTGAAGCGAAAGTACGGTCAAACCGTTGAAGAGATAATCGAAACAGGAGAAAAAATAGCAAACAGACTTAAAGAACTCACAAATCTAGAAGCTAAAAAAGAAAGGTTGGTGGAGAGGGAAAAGGAACTCTACCAGGAGCTTATCAGACTGGGAAAGGAGATAGATAAAGAACGTCTTGAGGTTGCCAGGATTATAAAGGAGAAGATACAGAAGCATCTTGATGATCTGAAAATGAAAGGGGCAATTGTTGATTTTCAATTCATACCAAACGAACACCCCACGAGCTCCGGCATTTCAAAGGTCTCTTTGCTGATCAGGACAAATCCCGGGGGAGGACTGTTAGAGATTTCGAAAGTAGCTTCCGGTGGTGAACTTTCCCGTATTCTGCTGGCTATAGAATCTGTTTTGAAGGATGAACTTACCTTAAGCACTGTTGTTTTTGATGAAATCGATACCGGTGTTGGACAGAGGCTTGGAAAGATTGTCGCTGAAAAAGTAAAGGAGATCTCGGATAGTGTCCAATCTATTGTGATAACGCATATCCCGCAGATCGCGGCTATTGCGGACAGACATTTTACTGTGAACAAAGAGATAATCGGGAATAATACGTATTCCTTTGTAAAAACTCTCAGCGACCAGGAAAGACAACTTGAACTGAAAGCTATGACTGGAATAATAGGGGAGGAAAGATTATATGAATAGGGATGAAGTTATAAGGAAGATTGTCGATGAAAAAGGAGAAGAAGCAATTCCTTTGCTTTTAGATCTGCTTGAAAAAGAGGACGACGAGGTAGCCAATATATGTCTTGATGCACTGTGCGATATGGGATCTTCCGGTATTGATGCACTTTTTAAGAAACTAAAAGAAATTGTCAGTGAAGGCAGGCAAAACGACATCACAGCCCTTTATATCGTTGACAGACTCAGTGATATTGGTGAAACACGGATAGTTCCACTGATATACTCCATGTTAAAACTCTATGACAGTGAAGAAGCACAGGTAATTTTATACGAGGCTCTGGCAAAACTGGGTGAAGGTGATAAAGTCGTTGATCTGTTGTCAATGCTCCTGAAGGAAGCTGTAAGCACTGATTTTCGTGACCAGATAATTATGGCGCTCAGCCATACTGGATCCATGAAGGCTCTAAAAGCTCTTGTTGAGCTTTACAATGATGATAAAATTGATAAGGCAACGAAAGCTTTTTTGCTCGAGGCGCTTCAGATGTTGCTTGTGAATCGGCCGGAATTCATAGAAGTAGTTAAGAATTTGAAGAGTGGGAAAGAAATCATCGACAAAATCTACTTCTGGGGCGAAAATTGTGAGTCTAAATAATAAGCTTTTCCGGAAATTGTACCTTTCAGGTTGCGAAATAAAGCTCGACGAATCTCTCGCAAACTATACCACAATAAGAATTGGTGGAAGAGTCGATGCGGTCGTTTTTCCGATGACCATTCAGGCTTTCTCGAAATGCCTGGAGGTTTTAAAAGCTCATTCGGTCCCTTTCAAAATCCTCGGCGGAGGGTCTAACGTTGTTCCTCCAAAAAGCTTCAATGGCATTGCCGTCCATACTCGATATTTAGCGAACGTTAGAATCTCTGGAAACAAGATAACAGCTGAATGTGGTGTGCCTCTTAGAAGGGTTCTGGATATAGCCGCTGAGGGGGGGCTCTCCGGCCTGGAGTTCGCTTCCGGAATACCAGGAACTCTTGGTGGTGCTCTTTACATGAACGCAGGCGCTTTCGGCGGAGAGATGTCTCAGGTCGTTGAGTCAGTGAGCGTTTTAGACGATAATTTGAAGCCAAAAAAACTATCCGTAGAGGAAATAGGTTATGGTTACAGACAGAGTTTGTTTAAAAAGAACGGTCTAACTATTCTCAGCGCGACTCTTTCATTACACGAAGGTAAGCCAGAAAAGATTCGTGAGAAGATGCAAGAGATATTATCGAAGAGACTGGAAAAACAACCGATACACCTTCCAAGTGCTGGTAGTGTGTTCTTGCGTCCCAAACCGGATTTTTATGTTGGCTCTACCATTGACAAACTCGGATTAAAAGGACTAAGAGTTGGTGGCGTTGAAGTGTCCAGGAAACATGCGGGATTTATTGTAAACGTAGGAGGAGGTACACAGAGAGATTTGGTAGAACTAATTGAAAAAATAAAAGCGCGGGTTTATGAAAAAACGGGAGTTATCCTACAAACCGAGATCGACATCTGGTAAAGGAAAGGAGTGATCCTATGACAGAAATAGGTGAATTACCTGAAAGAAGACCCTCTTTTAAGTTCATGAGTGGTTTTGTTATTGTGTTTGTAATAATCGCAATTGTCGTTGTTTATTTCCTGTCAGGTTTTTTCTTCGTTGGACCGGCAGAGGTTGGGTTAGTCAAACGATTCGGTGCCCACATAAAAACCGTTGGTCCTGGCTTACACTATCATCTCCCATACCCTATCGAAAGCGTTGTTAAGGTCAATGTTTCCGCACTCAGAAAACAGGAGATAGGATTCAGAACAGTTTCGCCAGGAAGATACACCTCAGTAAAGAATGAATCGTTGATGTTGACAGGCGATGGAAATATCGTCTCTGTGGAAGCAGTTGTTCAGTACTATGTGAAAGATCCTGAGCAGTTTGCTTTTAACCTGATTAATGACGAGCAGGTGGTCCGTTTCGTCTCTGAAGCCATCCTCAGGGAAGAGGTTGCCGCCGCGAGTATAGATGAAGTCCTCACATTCGAGAGGGATGTAATCGCAGCAAAAACGGCTGAGCGAGT
Organism: Kosmotoga sp. DU53; assembly: GCF_001639905.1. Lineage (NCBI taxonomy): Bacteria > Thermotogati > Thermotogota > Thermotogae > Kosmotogales > Kosmotogaceae > Kosmotoga > Kosmotoga sp. DU53. The sequence continues at coordinate 17,702 of NZ_JGCK01000012.1, forward strand.
CCAGGATGTTTTAGACCAGCTCAATGTTGGCATCGAGGTAAAGAACGTTTATCTCCAGGAGGTCAGTCCACCTGAACAGGTTGTTGCCGCATTCGACGACGTCAACAACGCGAAGCAAGATAAAGAAAAGCTGAGAAATGAAGCAGAAAGATACAAGAACGATTTAATTCCACGTGCTGAAGGTGAAGCCGTCCAGATAGTAAGAGAGGCGGAAGCCTATGCTGAAGAATTGATCCTCAAAGCAAAGGGTGAAGCAGAGAGATTCACAAAGGTTTTTGGAGAATACAAAAAGGCGCCGAAAATAACCCGTACAAGGCTTTATCTCGAAATGCTGAACAGAATCCTTAAAGATTCTGAAAAATTCGTTCTCCTTAGTAAAGATGGAGTATTGAAGTTCCTGGACCTCTCCAAAATGGAAGAAGGTGGTAGCCGATGAAAGCCATAATAACAATTGTGATTCTGGCGATTATTGCTCTGATACTTGTACCTGAATTCTTCTACATTGTAGATCAAACCAAACAGGCGGTCGTTCTCCGCTTTGGAGAGATAAAAGAGGTTAGTACCGAACCGGGGCTCCATACCAAACAACCCTTTGTTGACAAGGTTGTAAGATTCGATAAACGTTTACAGATATACGATGTTCCCGCAGAAAGAATTTTCACAAAGGATAAGAAAACGCTTCTGGTGGACACCATCGCTGTGTGGAAGATCGTTGATCCTGAAAAATTCGTGAAAACGATGAAATCGGTCGATCTTGCTCTGACAAGGATCGACGATGTTGTTTACTCCATCGTGAGAAACACCTTTGGAAAATTGCAGTTTGATGAAGTGATCTCCGGTCGCGGCGCGGTTCTCGAGAAAGTCACCCTGGCCGCTGCTGAAGAAATGAAGGACTACGGTATCCTCATTGTATCCGTCAGGGTTAAACGTGCTGTCCTTCCTGATGAAAATAAAAACGCTGTTTTCAACAGAATGAAATCTGAACGCTACCAGGAAGCCGCCCTGATCCGTGCTGAAGGTGAAAAGGAAGCCAATATGATTCGCGCCGAAGCTGATAAATTGAAGGTAATAGCCCTTGCAGAAGCACAGAAGAAAGCTGAAATAATAAAGGGAACCGCGGAAGCATCAGCTCTGAGAATCTATGCGGAAGCCTTTTCGGACGACCCGGAATTTTACGAGTTCTGGAAAAGGCTGGTTGTCTATGAAGAGACGCTGCCAGATTCAAAATTCATACTCAGCCCAGATATGAGCTTCATTGAAAAACTGATGAAAGGTGAATAGGATTGAGCTGTTATCTTTCACTAACTGGGACCGTCTCTTTTGAAGTGAATATAAAGCGTTCCGTTTTCATAGGTAACGCAGCACATTGTGAAACGGAGGAAGAAGCCAAAAGATTCATCAGAGACGTAGCTGCTAAGTACAGGGATGCTAGCCATAATTGCTGGGCTTACAAGGTAATTGGTAATGGCGTTGAAAAGTTCAATTTTTCCGATGCCGGCGAACCCCATGGGAGCGCCGGTCGGCCTATTTTTTCGGCCATTGAAGAGCTAAACATGACAAACGTGGCCATCGTTATTACAAGATACTTTGGCGGAACAAAGCTTGGTGTACGGGGGTTAATAGACGCCTATCGGTCAACCGCACGATCCACTCTGGAACAAGGGGAAAAAGGAAGATACTGTCCCGGAAAGGTATTTAGTGTCCAGGTTAATTACAGCATATGGAACATGTTCGTTGGAAAATTTGTTGAGGGAAAAGACTTCAATATTCAAGACATCGATTTCGGCGCTTCAGTAAAAGCCAAAATCTCCTGTAGAGTGGAAAACCTTGATGTTCTCATCTCCTTCTTCAAGGAAAGGCAAATAGAAGTAGAGATGAATGGTAACATCGTCTTTGTTGAAAAGGTGTAAAGGCTATCAGGGGGGATGGCGATGAAGATATTCATTTCGACAGATATGGAAGGCATTGCGGGGGTAGTCTCCTGGAACGAGATGAAGTCAAACAACAAAATATATACCACCATGCAGAACACGGAACTCAACTGGGTAATTGAACTCATCAAAGAATCAAAATTAAACGAACAGGTCGAAGAGATAGTGATTTGCGATTCCCATTCCAGGGGAGAAAATCTGCCCTTTGGTGGTATTTCTGACCACAGAGTTAGCTGGATCAGGGGTTACCCGAGACCTTTTTATATGATGCAAGGGCTTGATAACAGCTTCGACCTTGTTATGCTCCTCGGCTATCATGGCAAAGTAGGTTCGTTCCGGGCTGGTATGGATCACACCTATGCCGGATCCTGCATCTACAACATAAGACTGAACGGAAAAGAAGTTGGTGAAACAGAGATAAATGCTTATTACGCAGGAGTCTTCGGTGTACCGGTAGGACTGATTACAGGCGATGATGTTCTCGAAAAGCAGGTCAAAGAATTCTTTGGAAACGATTTTCCCTTTGTAAGAACGAAAGAAGGAATCGGAAGATTCTCCGCCAAAGTCTATCATCCAGTCAAGGTAAAAAAAGCATACGAAAAGGCTTTCGAAAAGTTATTGGAGCAGCTCGATAGCCTGGAAGTCAAGAAACTCAATGGTGAGATAACCCTCGAGGTTGATCTTGTTACAACTGTTGTCGCAGATGCGGTCGCAATTATACCGGGGTTAACCAGAACCTCTGGCAGAACAGTTAGATACACATCCACAGAATATCTAGAAATATTCAGGATGATACTGGCAATAGCAATGCTTGGTGGCCGATTTGCCAATTACGAATAAGTCTCTTGAAGATATGAAAGGAATCGAGGTTAATCAATCAACGAATCCCGTAGTATGCTTCAAAGATCTTTCTTGCTATCGCGGCGGCTGTTGTTGAACCATAGCCGCCGTTTTCGACAAACACCGTTACTATGATTTCTGGATCATCAACCGGAGAAAAGCCTGTAAACCAGGAATGCGGAACATTACCAGTATTTTCTGCCGTTCCGGTTTTTCCAGCAACATCGTAAGGAAACCCTTTGAAAGCATGGTAGGCCGTTCCTCTATCAGCAGGACCTGTTCCGGCACGTGATATGACATCTTTCATTCCAGCTATGATTGTCTCCCACGCATCTTCGGAAAGATGAAAGTCTTTTTCGTTCGTTGCACTCCTTCGATATATATATGGGACAACCTCACACCCTTTTGTAGCTATTATCGCCGTCATTCTTGTTACCTCAAGAGGTGTCATAAGCGCATACCCCTGACCGATGTAGGTTAGGATCGTATCACCGGGATACCACGGCTCACCGTAGGTTTTAAATTTCCATTCCCTTGATGGCATGAGTCCCTCTCTTTCCTCAAGATCTATACCTGTTTTGCCAAAAATGCCCGTCAGTTCAGCATAATGGGTTAGCGTGTCTATACCAAGTTTAAGCCCTAACTCATAAAAATACACGTTGCAGGAGACCGCAAGGGCTCTTCTCAAATCAACTTCTTTATGACCGTAAAGATACCAATCAGAAAACACAGCCAGGGTATGTCCCTCTGAATCTTTGTACTGAAAAATCCCCGAACAAAAGATGGTTGCGTCTGGCGAAACTTTTTCTGAAAGAGCCACCATAGAAATAAAAGGTTTTATGATTGAACCAGGCGGATACGGGGAAACAGCTCTGTTAAGCAGAGGGCCTTCAGGATCGTATTTGAGTCTTGTCCATTCCCTATCGGAAAGGCCTAACGAGAATTGTTCTGGAGAATACGAGGGATTGGAAGCCATTGCCAGAATCTGGCCGTCGGTTTTCATAACAATAACTGCGCCGGGACGGTTGTACGATTTCAGTAAAGAATAAGCGTAACTGCTGAGACTCGCATCTATGGTGAGAACGAGATCTTCCCCGGGAATTGGTTCTGTTTTTTCCAGTACAGAAACAACCTTTCCGTGGTTATCCACTTTCAAGAGCTTCAGGCCATTTTTCCCGGTTAACAGGTCGTTGTAAAATTTTTCAATCCCCCGAACCGGTTGTTCTTCAGATGTAATGTAGCCTACGACATGTGCTATTCCTGGATTTTCGCTATAACGCCGCACGAAGTGTTCTTCGACATCAATTTCGTCCGAATCTTCCAGAAGATGTATATAATCAGCCCTTAAATGAGCTTCTACCTCCCCAAAGGCCTCCAGTTTTCTGATGGTTGAAGTGGCATCATCAGCTCTATTGAGTGCCGTATAAAGAATGCTCCTGATTTTCTCAGAAAGGAAAGGCACCTTTTTCTTTAGAATATAAATCGGTTCATTCCATGCTAAAGGAATCCCGTTCCTGTCGAATATTCTTCCTCTTGGAGCTTCAATTGAAGAAACGCGTGTTATTATTTTTTCCACTTCTGCCTGGAATTTTTTGTGCTCCAGGATTTGAAACTGAAAAAGCCTGAATATAAAAAGTCCTGCCCCGAGGAGAAAGAAGAGAAATAGTAAATCAATTCTTTTCGAATTCAAGGATTTTCCTCCTCAAAATGAATAGAATCAGCAGCGGAGCTACAAAAATTCCAGGAAAGAAGGTATTGAATACCAATGTCGATAGCGACAGCAGAAATGTTGTTAAAATTGCTGAAAAAGGAGTTTTTAACTTCGTTTTGAACACAAGATACCCGAAAGATGTGATGATTCCTGCCAGAACGGCAAAACTCAGGCTGGAGTATGAAACGCTTATTAGCCAGATTATAAAAAGGCTCAAAACAAAGCTCAACCATCCGCCTCTTAAGGTTATAAATAACAAAACAATTGAAAGCGGGAACAGTGGAAAGAGATCTGCGTAACCCAGATCTATGTATGTAAGAAATACAGGAATCAAATATTTCCAGCTCACATTTACTCTCCTCCAAGATATATGAATAATTCACCGGATATCTCCAGGGTTTTCAGCAGATAGTTTCCACATTCCCTAAAGGGAGTAGTAATCTGACCAATAACCGTCAATCCGGCGTGATGCAGATACCCAAACCCCTCAATTGACGGTGAAAGGGTTACCTCATCTCCATACTCTAACTCAACAGGATCAAAGGTTTTAAAGAACACTCTACCATGTTCACTGTAAACGAATCCTTCAATATCCACAGAACGATGTCTGGCAACCGCGGGAATTCTAAACTCTAAAAACTTCAGAGGTTCAACCTCTATATAGCCACTACCCCAACCAACGACGACCCCCACAATATGCTTGCTTTCAAAGGCAACAACAGGGGACCCTAATAACGGAGTGGAAACAGCATCCAGTAATAGATGATTTCCTCTGTAGTGATTGTAAAAGGCCACCCTCAAAGGAGGCTCAATCCCGGTTATCGATAATTCTTTTTTTAGCAATTCATTTAATTCCGAAAGTAAAACAACTCTTCCTTGTTCTTTTAGTAATATAGAAAAAATTTCTGAGGATCTCATCCTCATATAAGTCAGGGGCCAGATCGCTTTTCCAAGAAAGACCTTGAAGCCATCTAACAGCCCCAAATAAAAGCACGTAGAGACAAACACTAGATAAATCAAAAGGATGGTTATGGAAATCTCCAAAAGTTTCAATATTGATTCTCCTTAGAAATCCTTTCTAAAATCGAAACCCTTTCAAGAACCATTCCTGCGCCCCGTGCAACACAGGTTAACGGGTCATCTGCAAGGTTTACCTTAATCCTTGTTTCTCTTTCCAGAAGCTCTCTTATACCTTTCAATAACGCGCCGCCACCGGCAACATTGATACCATTCAAGACAATATCAGAGACTAACTCAGGTGGTGTGTTCTCTATGGTGAATTTAACCGCTTCAACGATTCTATTTACAGGTTCTGTTATAGCTTCGCGAACTTCGTAGCCCTTCAGGATCAGTTTTTTGGGTAAGCCCGTATTCAGATCCAAACCAATGACCTCAGTTTCCGCTTCGTCGAAATCCTCGTGATCAACAACGTTCCCTATTTCAATTTTCACTCTTTCCGCAGTTTTTTCACCTATGGAAAGCCTGTACTTATCCTTAACATACTGTACAATAGACTCATCAAGCTCATCGCCCGCGGTTCTTATGGATTGACTTAACACTATACTTCCCAGAGATATGACGGCAATCTCTGTGGTTCCGCCACCGATATCAACAATCATATTTCCGGTCGGTTCCTCAACATTTAGTCCTACGCCTATTGCACTTGCCATGGGTTCTTCTATAAGGAAGGCTTTTTTTGCTCCGGCCTCCAACCCAGCATCGGTCAATGCCCTTCTTTCTACTTCGGTTGCTCCGGAGGGAACTCCTATTACAACCCGGGGTTTTAATAGAGTAAAACGATTTGAAGCGCGCGAAATAAAGTATTTAAGCATTGCCAGAGCAATATCGTAGTCCGCTATCACACCATCTCTTAAAGGCCTTATAGCGATTATACTGGCAGGAGTTTTACCAACCATTTTCTTGGCTTCTAGACCAACCTGAAGGATTTTTTGAGATTCTGAATCAATAGCGACAACTGAAGGTTCATTTACGACAACGCCGCTTCCTTTTACAAATACCAGTGTGTTCGCCGTTCCTAGGTCAATTCCCATATCCTGTCTGAATAACATACGTCTGCCTCCTGATAGTTATTGGTTTATCTCAATAAATTTTACCATCAATAAATCTCAGTCGTTAACCAGGTTTTTACAACTAAATGTTTGACTTTTCATTCTCTAAAAGAATATAATGCAATCGCATCACATAAAGAGTTAGCACAAATGCCTTACCCGAGAGGGGGGCATAATTTTTGATATATGGAGGGAAGAAAAGGTGAAAAAAGTTAAGGCTCTCGGGCGTCACTTGGTGGCTGAGTTCTTTGAATGCTCGTCTGAAGCACTGGACAATCTCGACTTCGTAGTCAATTCCATGAGGCAGGCCGCTGAGGAAGCTGGGGCTACGATCGTTGATTCGTCGTTTCACAGATTTTTGCCACATGGAATAAGTGGAGTTGTTGTAATAGCGGAATCTCATCTTGCAATACATACCTGGCCGGAATACGGGTACGCAGCTATAGACCTCTTCACCTGCGGCGATGAGGTTAACCCATGGAAAGCTTTTGAATTTTTGAGGATAAAATTTGATGCAAAAAAAACCAGCGTGGTTGAACACCTTAGAGGAATTTACTCCGAAATTGGGATTCCTGAAACTGCACCACACAAGGTATAACGGAGGGGATTGGTGTGAGAAAAGATCTTAGAACGATGGATCATCTTATGTACATGGAATATTATACTGGTAGAAACGCAGGCATTTTTATGAAGATAAAAAAGATGTTACATTCTTACCAAAGTCCTTATCAAAGGATAGATATATTCGAACATCCCGACTTTGGAAAGGTATTTGCTCTTGACGGTATAACGATGATGACGGAAGTGGATGAATTCATGTACCACGAAATGCTGGTTCATGTTCCGTTGTTCGTACACCCTGAACCCAGGAGAGTCCTCATAATAGGTGGAGGGGATGGAGGTAGTCTGCGTGAGGCTTTGAAGCATCCATCTGTTGAAGAGGCAATACTTTGTGAAATCGATCCTTATGTTATAGAAGCTGCAAAGAAATACTTGCCAACGGCTGTAGAAATGGACAACCCAAAAGCCAAAATCGTAAACGAAAATGGTGCCGAATTCATCAAGAAGTACAAGGATTATTTTGATGCCATAATCGTTGATTCCACCGATCCGACGGCTGGTGAGGGTGGCCATCTTTTCACAAAAGAGTTCTACAAAAATTGTTTTGAAGCGTTAAAGGAAGACGGTGTTTTCTCTGCCGAAACGGAAGATCCTTTCTACGATAAAGGATGGGTGGCCATAGCGTACAACAGAATTTCATCTGCTTTCCCGATTTCTAAATTATATACAGGCTTTATGACAACCTATCCATCAGGACTGTGGACATATGTTTTCGCTTCCAAAAAGTACCATCCAATTGACGACTTTGATCCGTCGAGAGTGCAGAATTTTGATCATCAATTAAAATATTACAACGAAGACATTCACAAGGCTTGCTTTGTCTTGCCGAATTTTATAAAAGAGTTGATCAACGAATAAAAACACGAGAATCCGAGAAATGGTAAGCTCGATTACGCTGAGGATACGAATCCCTTCGGGATTGACTCGAACTCCTGCGGAGTTGTTCCGAACCACTTCGTGGTTGTCTCGAACTGCTTCGCAGTTGATATGCGCCTGCGGCGGAAGTGCTGGACTACGTCCAGGACGCTTGCAGGGGCTGTGCGCTGCAGGGCAGCTAGAGCGAACTCCTTCGGAGTTGTTTCGAACCACTACGTGGTTGTCTCGAACTGCTTCGCAGTTGATATGCGCTTGCGGCGGATAAAACCCAAAAATGAGATACCGATTTAAATTCAGGATCTATCTACAGTACTCAACTTCTCGGGATCTCGGGCAAGAATTTCTTAAAATTAGTTAAATAGCATTTACCAGAAAAGACAGGGGAGTACTCTCCCTTGTTTTTTTTCATGCGCTTAAAACGTTCCCGTGATAAAATTTCTATCAGAACATATCAGGGGGAATTTGTATGTACAATAAGGAATTGATACGGAATATATCGATAATTGCGCACATTGACCACGGGAAAACCACTCTTGTTGACAGGATACTCGAAATCACCAGTGCCATTGAACAGAGAAAGATGCATGAACAGTATCTTGATACTATGGATATTGAAAGAGAAAGAGGAATTACGATAAAAGCCACACCGGTAAAAGTAATGTACACCGCTGATGATGGAAAAACATATGAGATAAATATAATCGATACTCCCGGCCATGTGGACTTCTCTTACGAAGTCTCACGAAGTCTTGCTGCCTGCGAGGGTGCTATATTGCTCGTCGATGCGAGTCAGGGAGTTGAAGCGCAAACTTTCGCAAATACTTACCTTGCATTAGAAAACGACCTGGAAATCATTCCTGTCATAAATAAAATCGATCTTCCAAATGCCAATATTCAGGAAACCATAAGCGAACTGGAAGATCTCATTGGTTTTACGGAGGAAGATTGTATAAAGGCAAGCGGGAAAACAGGCGAAGGTGTTAATGAGATTCTTAAAGCCATTGTCGATAAAATTCCGGCACCTTCTGGAGATTCTGGTGCTCCCCTGAAAGCTCTCATATTTGATGCCGAGTACGATAAATACAGAGGGGTTATAGTTCATGCAAGGATTTTCGAGGGCACGGTGCGCCCCGGAGATAAGATAATGATGTTCAGCAGCGGTGAAACCTTTGAAGTCACCGAGGTTGGAATATTTACTCCCGAACTTATACCGGCCGATTCTTTAAGTGCAGGAGAGGTTGGTTACATAATTGCGGGGATAAAAGAGGTTTCCAGCGCACGAATAGGTGACACGATAACATCGGCAGATAATCCTATCTCTGAACCTCTTCCGGGATTTAGAGAAGTCAAGCCAATGGTATATGCTGGAATGTTCCCGGGTCTCCCTGAATACTACGGAGAACTGCGGAAGGCTCTTGAGAAATTAAAGTTAAACGACCCCGCTCTGGTTTTTGAACCGGAGAATTCACCAGCTCTTGGATTCGGTTTCCGGGTTGGCTTTCTGGGGTTGCTTCATATGGATGTTGTTAGAGAAAGGCTTGAAAGGGAATTTGAAATAGCTGTGATTTTAACCGCTCCAAATGTTGTATATAGAGTGAAGATGAAAAACGGTGAAATCGTGGAAATCACCAATCCCGCAAAATTCCCAAACGATGGTGAATTTGAAGAGGTCGAGGAACCTTACGTCGAGCTTTCCATAATCACACCTTCTGAATATATGGGTAACATAATTGGATTCGTTACTTCAGAGAAGCGCGGTGAATTTAAGGAAGTCGAAAATGCCGGTAAGAACAGAGTAGTGCTGAAATTCATCGCACCACTGTCAGAGATAATGTTTGATTTCTTCGATAAACTAAAGGCTATTTCTAGAGGATTCGCTTCTATGGATTACGAGATCATCGGATATAGACCCTCCGATCTTGTAAAGGTAACGATCCTTGTTAATAAAGAAGTGGTTGATGCCTTATCATTCATCGTTCATAAGGACAAGGAATATGCCGTGGCAAAGAAAGTAGTTGAAAAGCTCAAGGATCTGATTCCTCAACATCAGTTTCAGATTCCCATACAGGCTAAGTCCCGCGGAAGGATAATCGCCAGGACCGATATAAAAGCTCTCAGAAAGGATGTTTTGGCTAAGTGTTACGGTGGAGACATAACGAGAAAAATGAAACTCCTTGAGAAGCAAAGAGAAGGAAAGAAAAGATTAAGGGAAATTGGAAGGGTTACAATACCGCAGACGGCATTCCTTGCTTTGTTAAAGATAGGGGAAGAAGATAAGTGAATGGGGTGAAATAATGATAATCGGTGCTCACATGTCAACATCCAGGGGGTTCGACAAAGTACCTCAAGCCAGTTTGAACATCGGCGGAAATACGTTTCAAATATTTCCCCACAGCCCATCAATGTGGCGAGCAAAACTTCCTGATGATACTACAGCGAGAAATTTTAAATACAGGCTGGCGGAATCGGGTATAAAACCTGAAGATACGTTGGTTCACTCTGGATATTTAATAAACCTGGCCTCACCAAAACCCGAAGTCTGGGAAAAATCAGTGGAACTGCTTGATTTAGAAATAAAAATCGTCGAAGTCCTTGGATTAAAATATCTGAATTTTCATCCCGGAAGCCATCTTGGAACGGGTTTGGACGAAGGTATATCCAGAATCGCTAAAGGCATTGATGTGGTACTCTCACGCAATGAAGATAGCAAAGTTATCCTTCTCTTAGAAAACGTGGCACCAAAAGGCGGAAACATCGGCAGCACTTTCAATGAACTGCGCAGGATCATTGAGACATGTTCCTATCCCGAAAGGGTAATGATAACCTACGATACCTGCCACGGCTTCGATGCTGGATATGATATCCGAAGCAAAGCTGCCGTTGAAAAGCTTCTTGAAGAAATAGATTCCGAGGTCGGCCTTAATAGATTTGTTATGATCCACCTCAACGATTCTAAATATCCTCTTGGCGCGGCAAAAGATCGACATGAACGCATCGGGGAAGGTTACATCGGTAATGAAGGTTTTTACCATTTCCTTTCAAACCCGGAGATACTAAAACGACCTTTAATACTGGAAACCCCGGGAAAAGATCCAGAACATGCTGAAGACATAAAACGAGTAAAAGAGATCCTTGGAGAGAACGGTGATAGCGATGACTAAAAAGTATATTGTTGTGACCGGTGGTGTGTTGAGTGGTATCGGGAAAGGAATTCTTTCAGCGTCACTTGCCAGGGTTTTGAAGGAAGGCGGCGTTGACGTAAATGTTTTGAAGATTGATCCATACCTGAATGTTGACGCCGGTACGATGAATCCAAATCAACACGGAGAGGTTTTTGTAACGGAAGATGGATACGAAGCTGATCTCGATCTCGGACATTATGAAAGATTCCTCGGTGTCAATATGCAAAGAATTAACAATGTAACGGCTGGTCAGATATACAAAAGTGTTGTTGATAAGGAACGCGCCGGAAAATACCTCGGTGCTACCGTCCAAATGGTACCCCACGTTACAGCCGAGATTAAAGAGAGGATAGACAGAATCTCCGGTGATCTCGTGTTGATTGAAATAGGCGGAACCGTCGGGGACATCGAGGGCGAAATATTCCTGGAAGCTGTCAGAGAGATGAGCCTTGAAAAAGGACCTGAGAATTTTCTCTTTATTCATGTCACTTATGTACCCTTCTTGAAAGCGTCCAACGAATTCAAAACCAAACCCACACAACAGTCGGTACAGCTTTTGAGAAAGATAGGTATCCATCCGGACATGATCGCTGTTAGATCAGAAATCCCCCTGGGAAACGACGAGTTGAATAAGATCGCCCTTTTTGGAGGAGTTCCGAAGCAAATGGTCTTTAACCTTCCAGACGCCTCGAACGTTTACGAAATCCCCCACGTACTGTATTCAATGGGAATTCAGAAACTGATAGCACAAAAATTGGGAATAGAACTAAAGGATGTTTTCCACTGGGATTATCCGCGGGCTTTCAAACCATATCGCATAGCTCTTGTCGGTAAATACCTTGGCACTGATGACGCCTACAAGAGCATAACGGAAAGTCTATTACTTTGTGGCGTCAGCAAACCGGAGACTGTTGATTCCCAAATACTTGAAGAAATGAGTGAAGATGAAATCGCTGTAACTCTCTCTTCATACGATGGAGTAATCATCCCCGGCGGTTTCGGGAAACGTGGTATTGAAGGTAAGATAAAAGCGATAAAGTACGCAAGGCTCAACAATGTCCCGATCCTCGGGATTTGTCTGGGGATGCAATTGATGGTCATCGAATTCGCAAGGAATGTAGCGGGTCTGGAAGGTGCGAATTCCAGAGAATTCGATCCAGAAACCCCATATCCCGTAATAGATTTGATGGAAGACCAGAAGAGGGTGCTCCAAATGGGAGGCACTATGAGATTGGGCGCTCAAAAAACGCCTTTGTTTAAAGGTTCAAAGCTAAGAGAGATCTACGGAAAAGACCTCGTTATGGAACGTCACAGACACAGATACGAGGTCAATTATGAAGAGTTCAAAAATCTCTTTACCTTTCCAGAAGATAAAGAAGCATTTAAAAATACCAGGCTTATTATCTCTTCAAAATTAGATTTTGTAGAGGCAATAGAACTACCAAATCACGTTTTCTTTGTTGGGATACAGTATCATCCTGAATTCAAATCAAGAGTGGGAGATCCCCACCCTCTCTTTAAAGCTTATGTTGAAGCGGTTGAAGCAAAAGGAGGGCATACAACTTGAAAAAGCTCCTGGCAAGAGGTCGTTATCTCGACCTTTCAGAAACAGTTGTAATGGGAATAATAAATGTTACCCCGGACTCGTTCTACACCGGAAGCCGCTATCAGGGCATAGAAGACGCTGTTAAAAAAGCCGTTGAAATGTATGAAGAAGGAGCAAAAATACTGGATATCGGGGGCGAGTCGTCAAGACCTGGAGCAGATCCGGTAGAACCACAGGAAGAGATAAGACGTGTTGTTCCCGTAATCAAAGAGCTAAGAAAATTAATACCTGATTGTTTCATCTCGATAGATACTTACCATCCAGAGACCGCAAAAGCCGCACTGGATAGCGGTGCAGATATAGTGAACGATATTACGGGTTTACGAAACGAGAAAATGATGAGATTGGTATATGAAAACAATGCTGGCGTGATTTTAATGCACATGAAGGGAACGCCAAAAACAATGCAGAATGAACCATATTACGAAGATGTTGTAAGCGAGGTTAAAGAATTACTCAAAGCCAATGCGGAAAAAGCCGTTGAAATGGGTATTCCTTCAGAAAGCATAGTGATTGATCCGGGTATTGGTTTCGGAAAAAGATTCGAAGATAACCTGGAAATTTTAAGAAAACTTGACATTTTTAAGAAACTCGGGTATTCTGTACTGATAGGGCACTCAAGGAAAAGTTTTATAGGGTACATCCTCGACCTTCCGCCAGAGGAAAGGCTTGAAGGCACATTGGCTGTTTCGGCATACTGTTATTTGAAAAACGTTGAGATTATCAGGGTCCACGATGTGAGAGAGCATATCAGGCTGTTCAAGGTTTTAAGTGCGTTAAAAAACTAGATGATATAATGAACTTAGCGCAAAAAAAAATTCCTGGGAGGGTGCGAAGTGGCTTATAGTAAGTATTCAAAGAAATACTGGCGAGAGACGCTCCACGCATACCTTTTTCTGCTACCATCGCTCGTAATCCTATCAATATTCGTCTTTTGGCCGATAGGGTTTTCTCTGGTTCTTAGCTTTTTTAAATGGGACTACACCACCACAGAGAAGTACTTCATAGGATTCGACAACTATAAAGAACTCTTCAGGCTTTCCTACCCGATAGACATGAACATCTTTTATGCTGCTTTAAACACTGCGATCTACCTAATCACAGCGTTGATCCTGGTAAGATTCTGCTATTTTATCGCTGGTTTGCTGAGCAAATATTCAAAGCCAGCTAAGATTTATTCAGTGTACTACGGTGTTACCATCTCTCTTGGGGCAATCTACTATATTCTACGCAATATCGTTGCTAATCTGTCAATGCTGCACATCTGGTTAGGACTGACCTTCTTTGTGATTGCACTGATTTCTATAAAGAAAATCAAGAAAAGCGATGCTCATATTCAGCTAATGGATTCACGACCTTGGACCAAGATCATCCTCGTCGTCGCTGCTTACCTTTTCTTTTCAATGATTGTTGTACCGAAGAGTTATGACCTTGTAGAGTATTTCAAATTGGCTAAAGAAAGTTCAGACTTTTTGAAAGCAATCTATAATACCGTTTATTACGTTATCCTTGCAGTTCCAACCCAGATAGCTCTGGCGCTCATAATAGCCCTTTTGTTGAACAGGAATATCAAACTCAGGTCTCTGTTCAGAACAGCCTATTTTATTCCATTCGTAACCTCTGTTGTTGCTGTTTCCCTTGTGTGGCAGTGGATGTTCAACGACCAGTTTGGTTTGATAAACTATGCACTTTCCTGGTTTAACATAGACAAAATAGCCTGGTTGAAAGAGGAAAAATGGACGATCCCGACCATTGCCATAGTTTCGGTATGGCAACGGGTGGGATACACAGCCGTTATATTCCTTGCAGGTCTTCAAAATATAGACAGATCATACTACGAAGCGGCAGAGGTTGATGGAGCTAACAGCTTACAAAAATTCAAGTACATTACCTGGCCGCTGTTATCACCAACAACCTTCTTCATACTAATCATCACTATGATCGGTGCATTCAAAGTGTTTGCCCAGATCTTCATTCTTTACCAGGGATTACCAGGCCCCGTCAATAAGAGCGGTTTGACTCTCGTTTATTACGTGTTCGAAAAATTCTACAATGAACAGCGTATGGGGGTCGCAAGCGCAGCTGCATATGTGTTGTTCATAATCATACTAATATTAACGATGGTACAGTTCAAAATCGGACGTTCTCGCGTCCACTACGAGAGTTGAGGTGGAAGCATGAAGTATACTACAAAGACATTAATTCAGACTCTTGTTTATCTTATTATCGTTGCTGGTGCGCTTCTAATGCTGATACCCTTCGCCTGGATGGTTGATACCTCATTCAAAGCCTCCAGCGAAGTTTCCAGCTGGCCTCCAAAGTGGACGACAAAGAATGCAAAATCAGAGGTTGAATTTCAAACTAAATTGAAATACAAAACAACAGGTGCGGGAATAGACCTCTCATCGCTGAGTTTGAGTGAATTTCGCAATTTTGCAGCGTTGCTTGGCTCTGCAGCTGGTAAGGATACTCTTGTGGTGATGCTCGACGATGACCCAATACTCAGAGGTACAGTAACCCTCAGGTTAACAGATGAAACCGGGCAGGCTCCATCGTATGCAAAGAATATAGACAAAGCCACATATGCTGAAGTCGTCAGTGAATTTGAAGAAGTTAAGTCCAACGCACCCTCTGCATATGAGAAAGAATTAAGAAACATATTCACCGATAACCCTTCAGATTTTATCGATGATTTCCTTTATGTCGCCGAATTTTCCGATGAAGGCTTCGCGAGATGTGTAATGTTCGTTGCCAATCTGAGCGCAAGTCTGGAAGGAGCTATAGGCAACCTGAAGCGTGCTGTCGAAACGCCCTTCAAACCGTTCCCGATGGACAACGATACCACCAAAAAGCTTAAAGAAGAACTGACATTAAAAGCTTCCGAGCTTTTTGAGCCTTTCCGTGAGGAGATTTCAAAGGTCGCTACTGATCTTCAATCCATGAAGGTCGGGGAAACCAGAGTCATTACCCTTGATGAAGTCAGGAGCGTTATAACCGCACTCAATAATCTGATCAATGAGGCCAGAAACCTTAAAAACCTTGTTGTTAAGGAATTAACACCTTTAATTCCTGCAACCGATATGCGCTTAAAACTCTCTTTAAGACAGGTAAGCTCACTCATAGATGGTGGTGTTATTAAAAAATTGGAAAACTGGAAAACCCTTCTGGCATTCTACAACAAGGTGAAAGCGTTCTACGTCAGTCAGCAGGTTTTGAGGCTTTCCGGCAGTGAAATCGTTGGTAGAATAAGGACTGACCAGGAAGTTCACGCGATTTTGATGAAGGAGATTGATAACTGGGAAGCCCCGGATGAACTGAAAACTTATTTGAAAAACAAACATCACTGAAAAAAATGTGAGAAATTCACTACAGATAATGCTCAGTCACGTGGATTTCGAATATAAAGAGCTATTGTCAAAGTATTTCGATAATCCCACCCAGGCTTTTAACGGCATTACAGAGATAATAAACCTTTCAAGAGCTGCTCTTGTGTCTCTTAACGATCCGCATTATCAAAATGCAGTTGAAAGCAAGATTGAAAGTGGTCTGAATTATGATGCTTTCAAGAACATAGCAAAAGAAATAGGGGCTAAAAGCGGCCAATCTCTGGTTATAAACGCGTCTCTTGCTTCTCTTGACAGATACGCCAACAAGGTAGATCCCGCCACATTCGGTCGATTGGTCTCAAGAAGATGGAAGGAAACACGCTTGATAGGGGAATTTTCGAAAACCGTTTCTGATACGTTCAGTGAACTTGAAATAGTAAAGAAGCCGGATGAGGTTTACAAGGTCTATTACCGGGGAAGAATAACCAGTGCCGGTACTAAATCTTTCGAAATAAAGTTCAAAGACCTTTATGCCGTTTGGTTCAAAGACGACAACGTTCAAGGAAAGGTAAAGTACACTGCCAGTGAAGTGTTCAAGAATTTCTGGCAAAACTATGTGGATGCATGGAATGCCGCACCCTTTGGAAGGTACTATTTCAACACGGTCTTCGTAGCTGTCAGCACCACGTTCCTTGAAATAATATTTGCAGCAATGGCTGCCTTTGCCTTTGCGAAGCTTGACTTTTTCGGGAAAAACTTCCTCTTTACCCTTTTCCTCGCCACTATGATGGTGCCGGGAGAAGTCCTTCTGGTCCCGAATTTTATAACCCTTACGGCCTTCGGATGGATCGATACGTACTACGCCCTTATCGTGCCGTGGGTTGTAAGCGTTTTTGCTATATTTCTTTTAAGACAGCATTTTATGACGATCCCAGACGAGCTCTTTGATGCCGCAAAAATAGATGGAATGTCAAAGTGGAAGTTCCTCTGGCGGATAATGGTTCCGCTTGCAAAACCTGCTGTTATCACAGGTGCACTCCTGAAGTTCGTTGGAAGCTGGAACGCTTTCCTCTGGGTATTGATCGTTACCAAAAGCCCGGAATACAGAACACTGCCCGTTGGTTTGCAGAACTTCAGTAGCGCAACCGGTACAGAATACAATCTCTTGATGTCAGCAGCTACCTTTTCCATTGTACCGGTAATAATTCTGTTCCTTGTAACCCAGAAATACTTCATCGCCGGTATCGCAAGGAGTGGTTTGAAATAAGAAGAAAACGAGTGTCCTTTGGTGTGATTATTTTCATCACTCTTTTGCTGTTGCTTACAGTGGTTGCAAACTATCGTGCATATACCAAATACAAGGAAGCCAAACAAAGGCTTCAAGAGGTAGAGAAGCGATATCAGGATTTAACTAAAGAGCTTGAAATTAAAGAGAAGGAACTTGAAGCTCTCAGAAATTTTATAGAGCAAAACACCGCGAGGGAAGAGGAATGACTTTTATAGTTACAACCTCACATAAACCCGATGCAGAAATCGCTGCCAGGGCAAAAGACCTGGCAGCTAAGCTTGGGGTTCCTTACGTTTCGCGCCGAAGGTTAAAAGATTATCTAAAATTAAAACCTGTTGACTTTTATTATGTACTGGATAGGAACGGTCAGCTATCTATAAGTTACGACAACCAGAGATTCTTTTTTCACCCATCGATGGCCAAGCTGAGACTTAAAAATTTTCGGGACGGTCAGCGGGATCACCTTATCGAAAGCCTTGAACTAAAAGGTAATGAATTGATACTGGACACAACCTTTGGACTCGGTAGCGAAGCAATATTGATGGCACATTTTCTGACACAGGGAAAGGTGATAGGGCTCGAGGCATCACCCCACATATACAGAGTGGTGAAGCATGGACTTGAACATTACCCGTTCCAGTATCAATGGATGTATGATGCAGTATCGAAAATTATTCTAATAAACGCGGATCTTAAAAAGTTCATACGGAAGGTTGCAGACGGTGTTTATGACATCGTTTACTGTGACCCGATGTTTGAGGTCCCCCAATACAGTTCGAGCTCTTTGAATCCGTTGAGACCTTTTGCTGTTTACAATCCCATTAACGAAGAAGATGTACTCGAGATGTTGAGAATAGCCAAGAAACGAGTTGTCTTGAAAACCCGCAATACCGATAGTCTCTTTGATTCATTCAAAACCATAAAGTTCGACAGAATATCGGGAGGTAAAAGCAGCGGCGTTTTGTATGGAGTGATAGAGAAGAAATGAAGATACCAATGATATTAGGGGCAACAGCTGTCGGTAAAACGCAATTTCTGGTAAAACTCGCTTCATTAATTCCAATAGAGGTAGTATCCGTTGATTCAAGACAGATATACAGATACATGGATATTGGGACAGCAAAACCTACACGGGAAGAACTTTCAAAATTAAAACATCATGTTATAGACGTTGTAGATCCGGACGAAGATTTCAATGTTTTTGAATACCGTAAAATTGCTCTGAAAGCCATGGACGAGATTGTCAAGAAAGGGAGAATCCCCGTTTTTGCTGGGGGAAGTGGTCTTTATGCTGAAACACTGATGAAAGGGATAGTAGAAAATGTTCCACGAAATGATAAAGTCAGGGAAGCATTGAAAACGCTTGAAGTGAACGCTCCAGGATCTTTGAGAAAACTCCTCGAAAAAGTGGATCATGAAGCCTACGAAAAGATTCATCCAAACGATTTGAAGAGAACTATCCGGTATCTTGAAGTGTTTTTTACCACCGGGAAAACATTAACGTCACTTCAGAAAATACATAAATGCTCAAATCAATTCACTGTTATAATATTAGAAAGAGATAGAAGAGAACTCGCCGAAAGAATTGAGAACCGTGTCGATAAAATGATCGAATCGGGGTTGATCGAGGAAGTAGTAAGGTTAAAAGAAATGGGTTACACCCGTGAGTTGAATTCCCAGCAAACGATCGGTTACGCGGAGATCTGGAGCTACCTTGAAGGGGAGGTCGCTTTAGAAAGAGCCACGGAGCTCATAAAACGAAATACAAGACGTTTTGCGAGACGCCAGATTATCTGGTTCAGACGGTACAAAGATGCAAAACGAATTAGTCTTTCTGAAACCAATGAGAATGATATCTTGAGCCTTTTGAAGGAAGACATTCTTAATGTTTGGGGGGGTAAATATGGCTGAAAAATTCAATCTTCAGGATCGTTTCCTGAATCTCTTAAGGATCAACAAGATCGAGGTTAAGATTTTCCTTGAAGGTGGGTTTCAAACGAAGGGAATCGTTCGTTCCTTTGATAATTTTACGGTTCTCCTTGAGACCGGCCAGGAACAGACACTGATTTACAAGCACGCGATAAAGATGATGATCCCACAGAGATACGTTAAGCTGGCTGTCCAGAATAAGAAGGAGGGGTAGCGTAATAGAGGTAAAATCGATAATTATAGCGGTTTTTAATCCAACGGAACGAAGATTAAAAGATGAGATTCTTGATGAATTAGAGGATTTAGCAGAAACCCTTGGATATATTGTTGTGGATAAAATCATCCAGAACCTTGATAAACCTGATAACCGCCGTTATTTTGGAAAGGGAAAGCTCGAACAGGTTAAAAAGATAGTATCGTTCAAGAATATATCAGTCGTAATAACTCGCCATAATCTCACACCTTCCCAGAAAAAGAATCTTGAGAGTTTTTTAGAGGTTAAGGTTCTTGACAGAACGCAGGTAATTCTTGAGATCTTTAAAAAGCATGCTGTTACTAGAGAAGGAAAACTGGAAGTGGAGCTTGCGAGGCTGAAGTACGAGCTCCCATCTTTGAAAGGAAAAGGAACCTCTCTATCAAACACTGGAGCTGGAATAGGTACAAGAGGACCCGGAGAAAAGATACTGGAAAGAGATAGAAGATTGGCTCTGAAAAGAATAACGGTTCTCCAAAAAGAACTTATAAAACAAAGGAAAGTACGGGAGGTTATTAGAAAGAAACGCCAACGGAACTCAATTCCCGTAGTTTCTTTCGTGGGATATACGAATGTTGGAAAGTCTTCACTGATTTCGGCGCTAACAGGCGCTGATCTATTGGTTGAAAATCAGTTGTTTTCTACTTTAGATGTTAAAACGTGCCGGTTGAAACTACCAAGCGGCAGAAGGGTACTAATATCTGACACGGTTGGATTTATAAGGGAACTCCCGCAGGAATTGATACAGTCTTTTAAATCCACCCTGGAAGAAGCAAAGTTTTCGGATTTACTCGTTGTAGTGCTGGACGCTTCTGACCGTTATTTAGATGAGAAACTGGAGATTATCAATTCAACGTTAAGAGACATAGGTGCGGAAAATGTTCCAAAACTGAACGTGATCAACAAAATCGACAAATGTACCGGAGAACGATTAAAGGAACTCGGGAATAGTTTTCCTAATGCGGTCTTTGTAAGTGCTGTTTTGAAGTACAATCTCGATGAATTGAAAGAGAAAATAGATATAGTGCTCAGCCAGAGTTTTCGGAAATACAAACTGGTTGTCCCTCCAGAAAAACTCGGCGAGTTTTTGAAGGTTCGGGATGAAATAAAAGTGATATCTCAGGAATGTTATGGGGATTCGTTGATCGTTGTATATAAAGCTCCGGAAAGAATTCATAAAAAGCTCGTTTCTTTTATCGGGGAGGGAGTTAAATGAAACTGCATAAACAGGTTTTGATCCTTTTGCTATCATTTTTATTCCTATCCAGTTTTCTTATTGCCGGCTATCTGAAATTTCCGTTGAATAGAAAAATTGAGGTCACCGGTTATTTCGGAGAATATCGTGGCCCTTCACGTGACTTACAATTTGCAGCACATTTTCATAAAGGAATCGATTTTTCAACCGGAGGTGTAACAGGATTAGATGTAATGGCTCCCGAGAATGGATATATTGACTATTTCGAGTTGAACCATCCACTCTATGGTAATATTCTTGTTCTAGCTTTGCCAGAAGTAGAAAATCCTTATACCAGTAAAAAAGGCGTAAAGGTATTGTTTTGTCATCTTGAAAGTATCGGTGCTGAAGGAACATTGGCCGGAAGAAAATTAAAGATGATTTACGAGAAAATCCAAGGCACTTACGGTGAAGCCTATGTTAAAGTAAAATTCGACCCGGAAGAAATAACCTTTAGAAGGGGAGACGTTGTTGCTAAAAGCGGTGATACAGGTGGAGTTCCTCCTCACCTACACGTGGAAGTAAGGGATATGGACGAAGTGCTGATAATGAATCCAGGCTTCTTCTTTGATCTTGGATACGAGCGTACAGAAGTAAAAATAATGGAATTGAAAGTGGGAAACAAAAAATACGACTTGAGCGAGCATCCTCTGGTTGAGATTGGAAAATTTTCACCCATCGTTCTTCACACGATCATCAAACTAAGGCATCCCATAAACCCAAAAAGCATTAAGCTGTACATAGACGATAAACTGATCTATGGAATTGATTTTGAATACCTTAAATTAGAGCACTATGACGCTGTTAATGAAATATATGTGAATTCCACCCCTTCGGATTATTGGTTTAACCTTAAAAGTAACGCAAACCTCGATATTGTCGTTAATTACTGGGATAGAATAGACCTTTCTGATCCTAAAGATGCTCTCATAGTTGTTGAAGACCACTGGGGAAACAAATCTGAAGTAACATTCAAAATCGTTGGGAGATGATGGGACATGTTTTTTAAACGAAAGAAAAAAGGAAAAGACATCAACAAAAATCCCTTTTATAATAACGGCGACACCCTGGTTATCTATTTTAAGTGCACAAAGTGTGGAGAAGTATTCAGGAGTCATTTACGAAAATTCTATGACATCCATGTAAATTACGAGCGCTCCGGAGGTGCTTATCGCTTAGATAAAGAATTCATTGGAAGCAAATGCCAGAACAGGATAAATATTTACGCGGATTTTACAAGAACATTCAAACCCATTTCTTTTGATATAATAGGTGGGCGGTTCATTTCTAAAGAAGAATACGAACGTGAAAGTCAACAAACATAGAATTACAGATAAAAGGAGGAACGCTGATGAAAAAATGGCTGTTCACCAGTGAAAGTGTTACAGAGGGTCACCCCGACAAAATTGCAGATCAGGTATCAGATGCTATTTTGGATGCGATGCTTGAGCAGGATCCTGAATCACGAGTAGCTGTTGAAACGTTGGTGGCAACAGGTGTTGCTGTCGTCGCTGGAGAGGTAACAACAAAGGCTTACGTTGATATTCCGAGAATCGTAAGAGATACCATATTAGAGATAGGTTATACAAGAGCCAAGTTTGGTTTTGATGGGGAAACCTGTGCCGTTTTGACAAGTATCGATGAACAGTCTCCGGATATTGCCCTTGGTGTTAATAAATCTTTAGAAGCAAAGAATGACGGCAAGGATAAATATGACATCATAGGTGCCGGAGATCAGGGTATGATGTTTGGTTACGCAACGAATGAAACAGAAGAGATGATGCCTCTTCCGATTGTCCTTGCACACAATCTAGCACGGAGACTCGCAACGGTCAGAAAAGAAAAGATCGTTGAAGGCTTCCGACCAGACGGTAAAACACAGGTGACTGTTCTCTATGAAGACGGGAAACCCATCGGAGTCAAAACAATAGTTGTTTCCACACAGCACGATCCAGCCATGACTCAAAAAGAGATTGAACAGCTTGTGAAAGAACATGTTATCAAAGCTGTAGTACCTGAAGAAATGATGTTAGATGAAATAGAGATTTTTGTTAATCCCACAGGAAGATTTGTGAAAGGCGGCCCTGCGGCAGATACAGGACTTACGGGAAGAAAGATAATCGTAGATACTTACGGTGGTTGGATACCTCATGGAGGCGGAGCCTTCAGCGGTAAGGATCCAACAAAAGTTGATAGATCAGCTCATTATATGGCGAGATACGTTGCCAAAAACATAGTAGCTGCCGGGCTTGCCGATAGAGTCACTCTTCAGATTGCTTACGCTATTGGCGTCGCTCATCCTGTTTCATTTATGATAGATGCTCATGGAACGGAAAAGGTTGCCCTTGAAAAGCTTGAAAGAGTTGTCAAAGAGGTATTTGATTTCAGGCCTGCCGCTATCATCGACAAACTTGATCTTAGAAGACCTATCTATAAACAGGTTGCCGCTTACGGGCATTTTGGAAGAATAGACGTAGATGTTCCGTGGGAAAAATTAGATGCCGTAGATGAACTGAAAAGGGCTTTCAATATGTAAAATCTTATGATAAAATGATGCAGTAGAGTTTGAAAGGAGGGCAAATGAGTGCCAAACATTAGGTCGGCTGCCAAGCGCGTGAGGCAGAATAAGGTTAGAAGGCTCAGAAATAAAAGTGTTAGAACCAGATTTAGAAATGTCACCAAACAGCTTATAAAGGCAATCGAAATCAACGAGGAGCCTGAAAAGGTGAACGAACTTTTAAGACTCTCTTATTCAGTCCTTGATAAAGCTGCAAAAAAAGGCGTTATTCATAAGAGACAAGCATCTAGGAGAAAGTCAAGGCTCGCGTCTAAAGTTAAAGCTTACCTCGAGGCACGTTCAGCACAGTCATAAATCCTTCTTGATGAAAAAATAGAAAAAGGGTGAGATTCAACGTCTCACCCTTTTTATTTAAGAGGGGAAATAGTTATACTATGCCTCTACACTTTCAGTGTGTTCACCTACAAGAACATTCATCTCTGTTTCAGGATCGAAGATATGCATCATCGATACATCAAAAACGAGGTCGATCTTGGTTCCTGCCTGTGCCCGGGTTTTTGGATCAACCTTGGCTACAATATCGTTTCCGTCGATGGTAGCATGAATCAATGTCTCACTCCCAAGAGGCTCAACAACGTCAACCATTCCGGTAACTGTGTTCTCCTCTGTAGCATTGACAGCAAACATCTTGTCGTAAATGTTTTCAGGCCTTATACCAAAAATGATGTCCTTATCTATATAAGGCTCCAGTTTAGGAGCAAACTTGTCGGGAACAATGATCTTCATGGTTTCTGCGGTTACCCAGAGCTTACCTTTGTCAGAAATGAGTTTGGCGTTAATGAAGTTCATAGCAGGAGTTCCAATGAATCCAGCGACAAACTTATTCTGAGGATCAAAATACACGGAGTATGGATCTCCTATCTGCTGAATTATACCGTCTTTCATAATAACGATCTTATCGGCCATCGTCATTGCCTCTACCTGGTCATGGGTAACGTATATGATCGTCGCCTGAAGATTCTTGTGAAGTCTTTTTAGTTCCGCCCTCATCTGAACCCTCAATTTCGCATCAAGGTTTGAAAGAGGTTCGTCAAAAAGGAAAACCTTTGGGTTTCTAACGATAGCACGCCCAACAGCCACCCTCTGTCTCTGACCACCGGACAGCTGCTTGGGTTTTCTGTCGAGAAGCGACTCGATACCAAGGATTCTTGCTGCTTCTTTGACTCTCTTGTCAATCTCCGGTTTCGGGAATTTTCTCAGCTTCAAACCAAATGCCATATTTTCATAAACGGTCATATGAGGATAAAGCGCGTAGTTCTGGAAAACCATCGCGATATCCCTATCTTTTGGTTCGACATCATTAACAATTTTTCCCCCTATCTCAATTGTCCCTTCAGTTATTTCTTCCAGTCCCGCAATCATTCTCAAGGTAGTGGTTTTACCACAACCGGAAGGTCCAAGGAGCACCACAAACTCCTGGTCTAAAACATCGAGGCTGATGTTCTTAACCGCTTTAAAACCGTTGGGGTAGACTTTGGTAACATTCTTCAGGATTACATTAGCCATCCAATTCACCTCCAGAGTTTTTATCCAGTTGAACAAGTATATCTTCAAACTTCAGTCTTACGGCTTCTTCTCCAGCATCCATTAAATAAAGATCCCGGGTTTGTTCAATGAACTTGTTCACTGCAACATACTTCTCGTAGTCTATCACTACAGCCACAGGAACACCGTTTTTTGTTATAATTACGTCAGTAGAGTGACTTTCGTCCACTACTTGCGAAAAATGTGCTTTCGCTTCAGCGATAGAATAGAACTTCAGTTCGTGCAGTCTCAAGACAAATCACCTCGAAAACCATTATACCTTATGACCATAATTATAGTCAAGTTTATGGCTGAAAAAATCACTCTTCGGGTTGCATTCCGAAGAAATTGGAAGATTTCTGGAGTCGATGAGAAATGAAAAAACGGACAAAGACAGAACTTTTCACTCTTGTTTTTGTAATCATTGCCCTTTTATTCATGATGGTTTACAGCTCAAAATACAGAATTGCAGTTTACGTTCCAAATGACTCTGTTGAACTCGACGAGTTTTATCCGGGAAAAGGATTTGAAATCGTTGATACCAATGAACTCTGTCCGATTTCAGGATGGGACTGCCGTGGATTCGTGGTTACGGACGCTTCACATCATAGATACCTTGTGTTCTTCTGGAAACTGGATAACAAAGAAAAAGCGCGTGAACTCTGGGAAGAACTCTGGAAGGAACGATTCGAGGTGCTTGCCAAAAACCGCGGAAGAATTGTAAAACCCTCCTATGCTTTCGGTAAAGTTGTCAGATTTGGGGTAAAAGATCTGTCATGGCAAAAGGGTTGCTGGGTCTTTTTCGTTGAAACAGATGAGGGTGTAATTCCGGAAGGAAAAGAAAGTGAGTTCATGAAAAAGTTCATACCTGAGCAATTTTTAAATGACCAAGCCGCTCCCCATTGAAACAGAGAGCGGCTCATTTTCAATCTCTTTAGTAAAGTTCAAGATATTTCTCTTTTTCCCAATCAGTAACGTGCATCATGAATTCTTTCCATTCTTTTTTCTTGGTCTCGAGAAATTTCTTATAAATATGATCCCCAAGTACATCTTTGATCAGAGAACTTCGAGAAAAATATTCCAATGCTTCATTCAAATTGCCCGGGAGATTTTGAATCTTCCGCTTTTTTCTTTCTGTTTGATTGAGCTTGAATATGTTCTCTCCCACTGGTTCAGGCGGCAAGATCCCTTCCTCAATGCCTCTTAGCCCGGCTTCCAGCAAAACAGCTAAAGCTAGATAAGGGTTACACGAAGGATCAGGATTTCTGATTTCTATTCTCGTTGCCTGACCTCGAGCCGCTGGAACGCGAATCATAGCGCTTCGATTACCGAGAGCCCAGGAAATGTTGATTGGTGCTTCGTAGCCCGGAACAAGCCGCTTGTAACTGTTAATTATTGGATTGGTTACTATCGTCAATTCTTTCGCATACTTTATGATTCCACCAACAAAATTAAGCAAAACGTTACTGAGCTCATAGGGCTTTTCAGGATCATAGAAAGCGTTCTTCCCGTTTTCAAATAAACTCAAATGAATATGCATCCCCGAACCATTAACCTGAGCGAAGGGCTTTGGCATAAAGGTCGCGTATAAACCGTTCATGAGCGCTATCGTTTTCACAACCCATTTGAATGTTTGAATGTTATCAGCCGTTTTCAGGATATCGGCATATCGAAAATCTATCTCGTGCTGTGAAGGTGCAACTTCATGGTGAGCCGCTTCAATATCAAATCCCATCTTTTCAAGAGATATAACTATCTCTTTTCTCGTCTCTTCTCCTTTATCCACCGGCAGCATATCGAAATAACTTCCCCTGTCCATAAATCCAACGATGGGCCTATCAGAAATTTCATCCCTTTTGAAGAGAAAAAATTCAGGCTCAGGCCCGGCGTGGGCAATAAATCCCATTTTTTTAGCTCTTTGTACGACTTTCTTCAACCTATATCTTGGATCCCCTTCAAATGGTTCACCATTTGGAAGGTGAACATCACAAATAATTCTCATCGTTTTTTCATCATCATCTTTCCATGGAAGAAGGGCCACAGTTGTTGCATCAGGAATAAGGTACATATCCGATTCTTCGATTCTCACAAACCCATCAATTGAAGAACCGTCGAACATAACTCCTTCATCTAAACTCTTCTCCAGAAGCTTCACAGGTATCTCTACGTTTTTCAAAAAGCCGTTGATGTCTGTGATTTGCAACCTTACAAACCTTACGTTTTCCCTTTTAACCAGCTCAAGAACAGATTTCTTATCCATTCAATCACCCCTGAATCTAAAGAAATACATGAACTATTGCTTCAAATTTACACAAATTCAGAGAAGAAAGTCAAGGAAAACACGTTCACGTTTGATAAAATTTCTTTGACTGGGGGTGAAACTTTGAATATCCACAAGGTTTTTGTAAGCGCCAGAATTACCGATGGTCTGGAAAACCTCTGTTCAAAACTGATATCAAAAGGTGCTGAAATCATCGCCGATGAAAGCACCTACGCATTTCTTAAGTTGAAAAAGATCACTGTTAAAAACCTTCGGGAATTCTTTGAAACCGAAGTAGCAGACGATTTTGCTCTTCAAAGAAGGATTGTTTCATGTTTGTCGGGAGCAAATGAAGAAAAAGCCACCTGTGGTAGTAATAATAAACACATTGATCTATTGGTGGTGAACTTCGAACCATTCTCCACATACGTTGAAAAGACCGGCAACGAAACCGAATTGGTAGAACATATAGATTCTTTCAAGCCTTCACTGGTATTATCAGCAGCAAAAAATTATAGAAATGTTGTGGTTTTGTGTGATCCTGAAGATTACGAAGACGTGCTCGAGGACCTCGAATATTACGGTGATGTGTCACTGCAGCGGAGACGAAAACTGGCTCTGAAAGCGCTTTATCTTTTATCTGCATATACTTCGGAAATCTATAGTGTGTTCTCTGAGATCTTTGCCGAGGAAAAATACAATTATCTTATTCTCGAAAAAATTATGCCACTTATGTTCGGAGAGATGTCGTTAAAAAAATCTACCCTTTACAAAGTGAGCGGAATTTGCGGGATTCTCGATGACGTCCACATAGCCAATCCATCAGTGGCCATGAATCACTCCCATATTCGCAGCGTCCTCCAATTTATGAGGCTCTATTACTTCTTCGGAGACGTCTCAGCCTTTATATCAGACGGAAAATTGATCGAGGTATCTTTAAGAGGCAACATGGAAACAATTCACCATGGTGAAAGCGTCATGTATAGTTCGTCATTTCCAATTAGTTACCCAATGATAAAAAGATTATACGCAACAGGTGTAAAAAGCTTCTGTGGAGTATTCGAAAAAGAGGCTGTCAGATATGCTCACGATAACGATATCCTCCTGCTCACAATACCGGAAAGGAATTCTCTTTCAGTTGCAAAATTCAATTTTGTGGGTTTTGAGAACTATATAGCCCTAGAAGAAAACAAATTCCCGAAAATGGATAGATTTTCCTCGACAGAAAAACTCGCAGTTATTACCTCATACTTTAATCCAAAAATTTCCCTCGCACTGGTTGAAACTGACAATGAACATTCTATAACGATCAATGTAGACTCTGAAAACAGGCTCAGAACAGCTATTTTCGGATTTAATTCCTTGAATGGATATGTCCTGGCCTGTAATGTTGATCTGAGTGATGAAACGGTAGAACTTTTGAGATCAAAAGGAGTCAACAAAATGTATCTGCCATGCGTTAGCAAAACCTACAACTCAGTAGACATTATTCCTATAATCTGAGTTCAAGCGGTTGAATATAACCCTTCGAGGTATTATAATGATTATGCACCATGCTAGGCGGGGAGCTGGCGGTTCCCTGTACCCGAAATCCGCCATATGCGGGGCCGAATGCCCTCCGAGGCTGTTCCGGTCGGAACACGGTGTGCTGGAGGGTGTTGAGGATTGGGTCCCACGCAACGGAGGCTCACGAACCTGGTCAGGTCCGGAAGGAAGCAGCCATAAGTGAGCTCAACCGTGTGCCGTGGGGGTGCTCAATCTGAGCCTGAAGGCATAACCGGTCCGGTCGGGGCTGTCGACGAGGGAGGCATGGTGCTTTTTCATTGGTAGAACTTCACTCAGCTACTGGCGATGTCTTCCTATTTCTATAAGACCAATGATAAGAACGAGTAATCCGGTTATTATCATGATAATGGAAAGTATTCTCCCACCCAACGGGGTAACCAGTTCATATTTACCGCTGTCTCCCCTGAGGAGAATATCTCTTGAAAAGTAGAAAAGCAAGCCACCCTGAATCAATGAAAATAAGGTATTCAAAAAGAGAAATTTCACTCTGGCAAATCTCAATGCGTATATAGTCGCCACCAAATAAAATAATAAAGAAAAAATATTCAATAAGATTCCGAACCAGAAAATTGCACCGATGCTTCCCGGATTGATTGGAAGTAGAACGCTGGATCTATTGTAAGCTGTTACTATGAGGATAATTGCTACAGCTCCTGTCAACCAGGCACTAATACCGTTATAGAGATGTCTTCGTTTGTATCTTCTGGCTTCAACAAGGCTCATTGTTCCTTTATCCCGCATCGATTTACCTCCAGAAATCTCTGTCTTCTTAAAAACCTTGACGATTTCTGTCGTATGATTTATACAATCCTCCTAAATTTGATTATAACACACCTGAATTACTCAAAACAAAAACAATTCGTAAATTCAACACCAAGTTAAACGCAAAAGAAGAAAATAATTGTTACCAAAATGAACAAATTTTGAAAACCTATGGGTTTACTATTTTACCGACCGGTAAGTAAAAAACTATGGAGGTGATCTGATGTCAATTGTAGACAGTATGAAGAAAACCATGCTCAAACAAGCTGGAAAATTTGTTGGAAGTGTTGTTAGGAACGCCTCTGAGGAAACGTTGTATAGACTTTTCGCCACTGTAAGTGCAGTGAGCAAAGAACCCGCAAAGGGTGGTCTTAAAAAGCTTGCAAATATGGCGAAGGAAAAACACCCCATGATCCAATCATGGAGACGCGTCTTTCAAAATGCGAATCCCAAGTGTGTTGAAAAGGTTATGACTAACCTTGTAATAAACGAATTTGCCCTCGGTGAAAAGATAAGACAGGAAAAGATGCTTGAGCATGAGGTTGTGCTTCCGAAGTTGCTGGTTATCAGCCCAACGTATGCCTGTAATTTGAATTGTGTTGGTTGTTATGCTGGTCTTTACGGAAGAAAGTATCAGCTCTCCAAAGAAGAAGTTTGGTCTCTCATCAGACAAGCTAATGAGCTTGGAATATACTTCTTTATCATCACCGGTGGTGAACCCTTTGTATGGCCACATCTCATGGAAACCCTAAAAGAGTTTAACGATAGCTACTTCCAGATCTATACCAACGGGACATTAATAACCAAAGAAGTTGCTCAGAAACTCGCAGAACTTGGTAATGCCACACCTGCGATATCCGTAGAGGGATTCGAAACAGATACTGACTGGCGAAGAGGTCGCGGTGTTTTCGCAAAAATTTCGGAAGCTTGGAAGAACCTTCGTGAAGCTGGTGTTATCTTTGGAGCTTCTGTTACTGCCACAAGATTAAATCACGACACTATTGTAAAAGAGGAATTTTGGAATTTCTTAAAAGAAAACGATGTTGCCTATTCTTGGATATTCCAATTTATGCCTGTTGGTATGAATCCATCAATGGACCTTGTGCCAACACCCGAACAAAGATATGAACGTTTCTTCGTACTCGATAAATTGAGACTCGGTGGAGATTTCGCTTTCGTTGCAGATTTTTGGAACCACGGGTTCCTCACCCATGGTTGTCTTGCGGCAGGTTCGAAATACCTCCACATCAATGCTAAAGGTTATGCTGAACCCTGTGTTTTCCAGCAATTTGCTGTTGACAGCATTAGAGAAAAGAGCCTTCTCGAAATCCTGAAGTCACCATTCTTCACCGCTTACAAGAGAATGATTCCTTACAGCAACAACTTGTTCAGGCCATGCCCGATTATAGACAATCCGAAGGTTCTAAGAGCTATGGTCAAGAAATTCAACGCTATTCCTCAGCATGAAGGTAGCGAAAAAGTTCTAACCGACCTTGCTCCGGAACTTGACAAACTTTCAGAAGAATGGGCAAAATACGCTGATAAACTCTGGTACGAATATGGTTACGCTGAAAAATACCCTTCGAAACGTGGTATATACGACTTTGAGGTGAGAATGAACAGATACGCGAACAACGAAGAAAAGCTTGCAATTGATAAGAAAGCCTAGCAACCAATATCAGATGGAAAGGTGGTGCCCCCCGGTGCCCCAAAAAACCTCAACAAGGGAAAAGATAATTCTTGCGGCGCGTAAGGCTTTCGCAAAAAAAGGACATGATGGTGTGAGCATGTCCGAAATCGCCGAGAATGCCGGGGTCAAGAAAGCATTGATCTACTACTATTTTCCAAGTAAAGAGGACTTATTCTATGAGGTATGGCAATATTCTCTTGATGAGCTCGAGGATCACATATTTGCCGAAATTGAAAATGAAAATGCATACCTGAAGAAAATAAAAAAGCTATTGAAAGCCTACATTGATTTTATAACCAGTAAAAAGGAGATCAGGCAAATGCTCCTCCAGGAAAAGGGAAATTTTACCCGTGAAGACGAACGAACCTGGCAGAGAATCAAAGATCGTTATATGTCACTGAGAAAAAGAATATCATCTTTGATTGAACAGGCAAAACTTTCTCAAGAAATAAATGCCAGTGTTGATCCTGAAGGTGCAGCAGAACTCATACTCAACGGGTTAAGTTCCACAGATAATCCCAAAAGTATTGAAACAGTAAAGGAGATAATCTGGAGAGGTCTTGTAGTAAAGGAATAAAACTTTTCGTAATAAAAAAGGGGCTAAAGCCCCTTTTTTATTTTGGGGCTTTTCTTTTGTATTCGAGAACATTTTGAAATTTCTCGTACCTCTCTGAACTCTTTTCATCCATTTTCAAGATCCTGAGATAAAGCTGGTCAATCAAAAACAACTGTACCAACCTCGTTGCAATACCACCTTCGGGAAGAACCAATGTTGAAAAGTACGTATCCAGATAGACCGTTTCCAGACCGGCAAGCATTGAACTCGATGGTGCTATAACTATTACCTTCGCTCCAGATTCTATTGCCCGCTTAACTGCATCAAAAAGGTCCTTTGAACTTCCCGTACTTGATATAGCTATCACAGCATCTTCTGTTCCAAGGTACGTTGCGGAGATCATCTGCATGTATCCATTCTCATAATGAGCTGTCGTTTTACCGATCTGAACGAGTTTAAGATAAAGGTCAAGCCCTGCAATACTATCAAATCCAAAGGAATAAATGTCAATCTTATTAGCTTCCAATACAATCCGAGCAGCTTCATTAAGAAGTTCCTCAGACAACCGCACCGAAGCTTGTTCAATGAGTTCCTGAACAAATTCTGCGTACCGTTTGAAGGTGTTATTGAGAATGTCCGAATCAAGACCCGCGATAGC
The DNA here is from genome assembly GCF_001639905.1 of Kosmotoga sp. DU53. Classification (NCBI taxonomy): domain Bacteria; kingdom Thermotogati; phylum Thermotogota; class Thermotogae; order Kosmotogales; family Kosmotogaceae; genus Kosmotoga; species Kosmotoga sp. DU53. The sequence goes on from NZ_JGCK01000012.1 coordinate 50,162, forward strand.
AGCTTTATCCAATTCAGCAGCAAGTGCGATTTTTAACTCGGAAAAACCAGAAAAGCCCAATTTTTTTGCCGTCTTTATCACAGTAGAAGGAACGACAAAACATTCATTTGCCAGCGACTGGATGGACATATTAACAACTTTTAATGGGTTCTCTTTTATGTATCTGGCAACTCTTTCTTCAGATGATGTGAGAGCTCCAACCCTTTCGTTAAACTGATTCAAAAAACTCTTTTTCATCTTATTCCTCCAGAGGTCGCAATATACCGTATTTGAGAAGTATGTAACTGGCTTTCATGATTTCCCGAATGCTTTCCGGAACGATTTCTAAATAATTTGGATCTTCAAAGGTAAAATCTATTACACCTTCAAAAACTCCAACGGTTTCATTGACTCCGTATGTGATGGTTCCATCAGCGGCAGCCATAATGGTTTCATAAACAACTCTATCAATGTGCTTCAAAGAGCAAGCAAGGATCGTCCCGGGTCTCATAGAAATTATATTTGAATCCACGCCAATCACATATTTTCCCCTTCGGGCAGCTTCTTCTATTATGCCTATTCCCGTACCACCAGCGATCGACAAAATAACATCTACACCTTCATCAAATTGCTTGGAAGCCAGTTCTCTACCCTTTCCCGGGTCAGCCCAGTTCCCGGCCACACTGAAAATTATTTTCGCGTTTGGAAGAACGAACCTGACTCCGTTTTCGAACCCCGGTTTCATTTTGTTCATCATAGCCGGGTAAGTATCGCCGGCTATCAAACCGACAACAGGATCAGGATTAACCCCTGGAAGTTCAGATACAGTTATCAAACCAGCAAAAATACCTGCAAGAAACGTCATTTCTTCATCTCTAAAAGCCACTGAATAAACATTACTGATACTCTCATTCAGTTTTCCATCTATGAGCGCAAACTTTTGTTTTTGAAATTCAACCGCGAGTTTTTTAACACTCTGTGGCAATCCTTCGGTAAAGGTTATCAGAAGATCGTATCTACCAGATGCTGCCATAGCCCTCAAGAGTGGTTCCCATTTGCCGGGGTTGTAGCCACCCTCGACGAGTTTTACATTTATCCCTTCTTCACGAGCGCGTTCCGCTCCCTGGAAAACAAGTTCGTATATTGGATTTCCACCAATTTCTCCCGGGATCATAATCCCAACAGTAAAACCTTTTGCAATCCCTATCCCAGTCATTAAAAAAATAACGAGTAACAGCATTTGAAATCTGTGGATTTTCATACTTCTCGCCCTCCCTTGATATAATTATTATAGTTAAATAAAAAAAACCCTCAGAAACATTATTTATTATATAGAAAAAAATGTTTCCGAGGGGTGTTTTTAATAAATTTAAAGTTACACTTATTTACCCTGAAGGAGGCCGAGAAAAACAGATGATTACATGAATTCTCATCTTTTTCTTATGGATAAATTCCTCGTTTTTTTATTGCATACATGACTCTATCAATAGCTATAATGTATGCTGCTGTTCTCAAATCAACACCATATTTTTTTGCCGTATCAAGTGTTTCCTTAAAAGCTTCTGTCATCATCGATTCGAGAGTCTCTCTTATTTGTTCAAGACTCCAGAAAAAAGCCTGAAGATCCTGGACCCATTCGAAATAAGAAACAGTCACTCCACCAGCATTAGCAAGAATATCCGGGATCACCATAACTCTTCGTTGGTTCAGTATTTTATCCGCTTCCGGGGTAATAGGGCCATTGGCTCCTTCAGATATTATCTTCGCCTTTATTTTATGCGCATTATCCTCTGTTATCGCATTTTCCAGCGCTGCTGGTATCAAAATATCCACATCCATTTCAAAAACGTCGTCCTTTCCTATCTTCTCTCCTCCAGGAAAACTATCCACCTTTCCAGTACTTTTTTTATGCTCAATGAGTTCCTGTATGTTCAACCCATTTGGGTTAAAGATACCACCTTTACTATCGCTAACAGCTATAATCTTGCAACCAAGTTCATGTTTGCACAGAAGAGCGGAGTACATCCCAACATTTCCGAATCCTTGAACAGCAACCGTTGCCTTCGATGTTTCAATTCCCAATTCTCTACAAGCTTCCCTAACCGTCACCATCACACCCCTACCGGTTGCTTCTTCCCGACCTTTTGAACCACCAAGTCGCACAGGTTTGCCGGTAACAACCCCCAATTCTGTATGTCCGATATTCATACTGTAAGTATCCATGTACACCGCCATGATATCCGGATTCGTATTGACATCAGGTGCAGGAATATCATGCTGGGGACCAATCATTATCTGAATTTCTGAAAAGTATCGTCTTGAAAGCCGGCGCAATTCTTTTTCACTCAGACTTTTCGGATCTACTCTGACTCCTCCTTTTGCGCCTCCAAACGGAAGATCCATCAGGGAGGTTTTCCATGTCATCCAGAATGCCAGAGCTTTTACCTCATCAAGGTTTGTTTCAGGATGATACCTGATGCCCCCTTTGGCCGGTCCCCGTGCGGTGTTGTGTTGGACTCTGTACCCTGTGAATACTTTAACACTACCGTCATCCATCAAAACAGGAAAATCAACGATAAGACAGCGTTTAGGCCTCCTGAGCATTTCCGCATATTCTTCGTCAATTCCCATTATGGCCACTGCTCGGTTAAAATTGCTGATAGCCATTTCAAAAAGCCCCATGTTCATCCCCCCTATTAAGAAGTTTCACTCATCGTTGGCACAATCGCCGCCGTATTTTCTTTTCAACTCAGGATCCTCTGACCAATTGGGGGGTTAAAATAAAATTGTGTCTAGGAAGGAAAAAAGGAGGTAGAAAAGATGAATGACAAGGAAAAAGAAATGTTTGAAAAAGCGAAGGAAAAAGCCATAAAGGAAATGCTGGATAAATACTGCTCTAGCGATCCTCAGGAAAGATTAGCTATGAGAACATTCCTGGAAAACTTTCTAAATATCATCATGGCTTCTGAAAGAGATATTTATCTCGACAAGAATCTTCATGATAAAGCAAATGGTTTCTACTCACGAAATCTCGTTGCTGGAAATTGGAACCTGGAACTCAACGTTCCACGGGTCAGAAATGGCAAATTCAGACCCCACGTTTTACCGGAACCATACAAGAGGTACGATGAAAGCTTTACTGATTTGATCATTTCGTTGGTTGCTAACGGCTATTCACAGGCTGAGATTATGAACACTCTCAAGTCAATGGGGCTTCCTTATTCAGAAAAAGAACTCATGAAGATTAGGGAAGAAATAAAGGAAAAACTCGATATGT
>NZ_JGCK01000074.1:0-15690 GCF_001639905.1 Kosmotoga sp. DU53
TCGGATCTCAAATCTCGGCTTTTCATCAGCGTCTGCAAGCCTCAACCTCGTGAGCGTCGCTCCACCAGCTGACAGCCTCGCGAGCGTCATGTTTTTTCTCGGACTCTCGGATTCTCGTGTTTTTCATTTTCCAATATTCCTTTAGCGACTAATCTTGCTTCTGCCGAAACACTGGTTATGGAAATAGAGAAACAGTTAGAGAATAACTCAAATGTTAGCGACGGCGAGAATGGAAGCAGGGAAAATTGAGTATTCTCCGAAATGATTTTGAAGATCGAGAACGACTTCGACCGTGTCTTTTTCTTTTTTAAATAAGTTTTCTTGATATACGTTTTTATTTACAGGCTTAAGTTTGTAAAGAGAAACCCCTATTGCCCTTACGGCTTCACCGTTCCATATTTCTCTTATCAACCAGTAAAGAACATTGTTCAAGTGTTCCGGGCGTGAAATATAAAAGGAAAGGCTTCTCGTGATTCTGGCAACGCTGAAATCGCTGTATTTTAAAAACAGACTGGTTCCTCTTGCCTGGTATCCGTATTTTCTCATTCTGTAAATAGCTTTCGCGCCGAGAAAACTTGCAACCCTTTCGATAAGTTCTATTGAATTTACATCATGATTGAGAGTCATCGAATGCCCCACAGATTTTGGTGGTTCTTTTTTAAAAAATAATTCTCTTGGATAATTTTTAACGGTAAGTGATTTAACGAGCCCCAGGAAAGAATTTCCAAAATTGTGGTAAAGGAAAAACTCATCTGCTTCTAATAATTCAGAGGCTTTTTTAAAACCAAAGTTTTCTAATTTCATCAGCGTGTGTGGTCCAATACCCGGAACCTGAGATATATCGACATTCTGCAAAAAATCCTTTTCTGATCCCTCTTTAACCACGACAAATCCCCGTGGCTTATTAAAATCACTCGCGATTTTGGCAATTAAAGGGTTTACTGCAACACCTATTGAAAAAGAAATCCCGAAGGTTTTTTCGATAGAGGTTCTAAAAAGCTTCAAAGCATTTATAGAATCAGACAAACTATGATATACGGATAAATCAATAAATGCTTCATCGATACTCGCTACAGAATATCTTGGAGATATGAATTCAAGGCGTTTCATAATTTCTTCGGATACGTATGTGTATTTGCCACTATCAACAGGCACAAATAAAGCTTTCGGACATATTTCTAAGGCCTTAAAGGCAGGCATACCCGCTTTAACTCCGTATTTTTTAGCTTCGTAACTTGCCGAAACGACCACAGAATGCCTTGTATCTTTTCCAGTCACAATGATTGGTTTGCCCTTAAGATAAGGATTAGAGGCTTGTTCCACACTGGCAAAAAAAGCGTCCATATCGACGTGTGCAATGTAGGGAATTGACTTTCGTGACTTACCAGTACTGACTTTCGTGGTAATACCACTGTTTGTCAAATTCTTTATATTCGAGAATGTGGATATTCCTCGAAGCCCTAACTGAGAATTTATAGACACGATAATCCCCCCTACGTTCTTTCCAGACGTATACAACCTTTTCTATTCGAATTTTTTTGTCATTGAGTACGAAATAGATGGGAAAGAAAAAACCATTTTCAAAACAAACTATGACTTTTATAGGCCTTCCTTCAGATACATTCTTTCACCTACTATGACTATTGAGGTATAAAAAAGTATATCACATTTAAATGACCTTGCCAAAGTCTAATCGAATCATGTTGTACAGTACATTGGAAAGGAAATATGGCGATATTTAACGTGGCAGCAAAAAGAAGTTCAATTATGTTGGATTATATGTAGCATACATTGAAATACCTATATTGTGTATATGGCCATAGAAAATTGACCCCCTACCCCTGGTAAAAAACTTCTTGGGCAGGATAATAGAATCAATCTGCAAGCGTCGCATTATCAATTGTCAGCGTCCGCAAGCCTCAACCTCGTGAGCCTCCTGAGCGCAGCTCAGCACTTTCGCCGCATAGCGGCCCCCTCGCCTTCTCGGACTCTCGTATTCTCGGATTCTTATCAGGAGTTCGTATCACCGGCGAAGCCGGTCGTAACAATCCCAAAGGGATTCGTATCCGCCGCGTAGCGGCTATCTCGTATTCTCGTATTCTTATCAGGAGTTCGCACCACTGGCACAGCCAGTCGCACTCTTTCTCAGTTCAAGGCGCCATCTTTTGATCCTGCTATTTTCAGTGGTTTAAAATAAAAATAAGGGAGGAACAGAAAAATGATTATTAATGAAGAGGTTATTTGGATTGTAAATTCATTGGTAGGGGAATTTGAAATTATAAAAGACCATAGGAATAGTAGTAACAGAACAGGCGTTTTAGAAATTAATGCTAACAATAAAAGAATGTTTATTAAGATTCATAACAGATTAAGTCGGTGGAGTCCTGAAGTTTATGCATATAAAAATTGGACTCATATACTTGGAGAATATGCCCCTAAACTAATTAATTTTTTTAATAACGATAATTTTTATGGAATAATTACTACCCCAATTTATGGAAAGACAGTAAATGAATATCAAATAAATGACGAGGATATATTAGAACCAATTTACTATAAAGCTGGAGAATTACTTAAGCAATTACATAACAACTTTAAAGGTACATATTTTGGTATTCCTGCGATTGATGGTTCACCTCTTGAAAGTAAGGCAAAAACGGATCCCGTAGATTATATTAATTCTGCATTAGAAGATATTTTGAAATCAGGATATGATAAAGGATTACTTAATAATAGTGATAAGGAATTAGTTAAATGGTGTATGAAGCATAGTGATGTCTTTGCAAATAGCAAGCCAGTTCCTACAAACTGGGACTTTTCACAAAACAACTGGATGGTTGATGAGGATGGTAAGCTTACTGGTTTTATAGATTTTGAAAATATGCTTTGGGGGATTGATGTTGACAGTTTGGAATAGTGATTGAAAGGTATACCCCAAATAGACCCAAGTTAAGGAAAGCTTTGTTTGAGGGATATGGATTAGAAAATAGTGAGGAAAAACAACTGCAACTTAAAATTGTAAGCGTTAAAATGGCTATAGCGGATATAACATATGGAGCTAGTGTTGGTAATGATAGAATTTTTTCATTAGGAAGAAACTTGATGGATAACCTAAAAATGCCAGGCTTCAAGATACATTAAGATCTTAAGAAAATGGGGACTATACCGCAGTGGACTGTCCCCATTTTCTGAGACTGTAGCTCTTATTTTAAGTAATGTCAACTGCGCAGCAGTTCGGGTCAACTCCGTAGGAGTTCGTGACAACTCAGAATGAGTTCGCTCCAATCCCGAAGGGATTCGTGTCTGCCGCGCAGCGGCTATCTCGGTTCTCGGACTCTCGGATTCTCGTATTCTTATCAGGAGTTCGGATAACCGACGAAGCCGGACACAGCGTCTTTCACTTCTTATAAGCATCTCCGCGCTTGATTATATGAATAACTAGAATAACGAAGGTATTATTCTGAAGTTTGAATATAATCCGGTAGTCTCCAACTCTCAATCTTAATAGACCATAATACTTGCCTGTCAAGATCTTCACATCGGGGCGGGGCACATTTTTACTACCATTATAATAATCTATGAGATTCAAAAACGCTTTATCGATTCTTTTTTGAACAGTTCTGTCTAACTTATTGTATTCTTTTTGTGCTGCTGTTGTGAATTCAATCCTGTAACTCATGCCCATCTGCTATCTCCAAATCTTCTTTTGTCATTGCATCGAGAATTTTGGTAAGTTCTGCGTTTTCTTCATCATCACAAGGCTCAACAGTTGACATGATCTTGAAATACAGGGAATTGTACCCTTCTGATTCTATGAATTTCCAAAGGGAACGTTCAATGATTTCACTTGCGCTTTTTCCCAATATTCTTTTCAATTCATTGAGAACCTTCCAGGTTGAAGGTCTCATCATTATATTGTGTCGTTCTTTTATCTCATTCATACCATCACCTTCTTTACAGATACACATAGTATGTGTGGTGTGTATATTATAACATATTTCACAAAATTGACTGATGATTTCTCGGGAGCTTACACCCCCGACGCAGCCAGTCGTAACAATCCCAAAGGGATTCGTATCTGCCGCGCAGCGGCTATCTCGGTTCTCGGACTCTCGGATTCTCGTGTTCTCTGGATTTATTCAGCGTCCGCGAGCCTCAGTCTTCGAGCGTCGCTCCATCAGCTGACAGCCTCGCAAGCGTCTTGCTTTTTCAACCGCTATCGGTTCGTGTCGATTTTCTGCTTTTTTTGCTGTAACTCCGTCGCGCACAGTGTTGTAAGCGCATATCAATTCACTTATCATATTTCCTGGAGAAGATTTAGGAATATTATGTGGACAAATGTGAACAATTGTGATACAATGTTTCAGAGGAGGGTGTTATGATGAAAACCGTAAATGTGAGAGATGTCAGAAACAAATTTAACGAAATTCTGAAAATCAATGAAGAAATCATTGTCTTAAAAAGAGGGGTTCCCGTGGCAAGTATAAAACCGTTTACAAAAAAAGATCTGGTAAAATACTACCTTGAAATGGCTCAAGAAGCCTCCAAAGGTGCTGGGTTGACCGAAGAAGAAGGTTTGTCTATCTTGAGAGAAGTTAGGGAAGAATTAGAAGATGAAGATAGTTATTGATACAAACATCGTGATTTCCGCTGCCCTTGGTTCAAACGCCTGTAAAACAGCAATTCTTAAAGCTCTTGGTAGGCAACATGTTGTTCTGGGGCCGCCAATCATTACCCTTGAACTCGACAGATTTCTTCATAAACTCCAGAAAAAATGGGAGACAATATCGAATTACTAGACAACATAGAGGCTTTTTTTCGAGCTTTTCTTGTATCAGTTGAAATAAAAAGCCCGTCGAAAATACGAAACATAAGCTCAGACAAACCAGATAATCATTTTCTTTCCTTGGCTTTCGAAGAATCTGCATTGTTTATAACTGGAGACAAACTTGCTGTAGAAAGCGGAAAGAAAGCAGGGATACTTGCCATGGTTCCATCTGAATGGAACTCGAGTCAGTGATATTGACGTGACTCGACATAAGATTTCTAAATGTAGCCAGAACATCATTAAATACAGACCAAGTGTATTCTTGCTAACAAAAGAAGATTACCATGATCAAGAAAACACCGTTTAATAACCAAAATGTGTGAAACTCCAGAGACACAGACTGTCTGCTTTTATAAAATATTTAAAGTATGCGAATTGATTAACTTCTTCACTTTTAAGAAAGCTTCATCGACGAAGTCGATTGGGACAACTGCGAAGCAGTTCGCAACAACTCCGCAGGAGTTCGCTCCAATCCCGAAGGGATTCGTGTCTGCCGCGCAGCGGCTATCTCGGTTCTCGGCTTTTTATCAGCGTCCGCGAGCCTCAGTCTTCGAGCGTCGCTCCACCAACTGACAGCGTCTGCAAGCCTCCTGGACGCAGTCCAGCACTCTCGGATTCTCGTATTCTATAAATACTGGAGTCTTTTCGTTAAAACGTTCTGTGACAGAACGATTTTGTGATATAATCGTTTTGCTGTAGAACGGATATTGGGGGCATGTTTATGAATCTTGATTCAACGATAGAAATTCTTAGCCTTATTCAAGAGAGAAAACTTCAAAAGTTGCCTGAAAGATTAAGACCTTTCTTTGAAGGAATAGAGTTTAAGAACAGGGCTGTTTTGGTCTTTGGGCCAAGAGGCGTTGGAAAAACCACTTTTATGCTTAGCAGGATCAAAAACAAGAAGATATTTTATCTTTCAGCTGATAATCCTCTGGTTTCAGCTGTGAGCCTCTGGGACCTTGGAAATGCCATTTTCATGAGAGGATACGAAGGAATTGCCATAGACGAGGTGCATTACGCTAAAGACTGGAGCGTTCACTTAAAAGCACTGTACGATGCCTTTCCGGATAAGATAATTTGGGCTAGTGATAGCAGTAGCTTAATATTGAGGCATGGAATTGCTGATCTGTCCCGAAGATTTTCCAGAATTGAAATTCCTTTGATGTCTTTCAGGGAGTATCTTGCTCTTAAAGAGGGTATTATTCTTCCGGCTATAAATCCACTTTCACCGGACAGAGATCTTGTCAAGAAAGCTATGGATTCAACCAACATTCTTTACGCCTTTCAGAATTTTATGGAAGAAGGATTCAGGCCTGTGTTTCTAGAATGGGATTATCGAGAACAAATAATGAATATTATCGAGAAGATCCTTCATGGAGACATTCCTTTTTTTGTACCTCAGATCACCGATATTCACTTTAGACTGATGAATGCAATAATAGGTTATCTCGCTATGTCGAAGATTCCAACTATAAATGTAGAAGGTATGTGCAAAGAATGGGGTATAGGCAAAGTAAAGTTGTACCAATTGTTGCACGTTATGGAGGCCACGGGATTGATAAGAATAATCTATCGTGAAAACGACACTAAAACCTTCTCAAAGGGAGCCAAAATCTTTCTTGCTGACCCATCTTTTTACTCCGTTCTTGGAGGGAACATTGGAACAAGACGGGAAGCATTCGTAGTTGCTGCTTTTTCAAACGCAGGTAAAAAAGTGTTTGCCTGCAAGAATGAAGAAGCGGGAGATTTTCTTGTAGATGGCGTAGTTATTGAAGTGGGTGGAAAAAATAAAGCAAAAAAGAGAGCTGATTACGTAATACGCGACAATATAGATTTACCTCACGGGAATGTAATTCCACTGTGGTTGCTTGGATTTATGTACTAACAAATATTAGAGTCTGTCCTTTTTTACTTTGATTCATCTTCGTCTCTCGTGGCCGCGTAGCGGCCCTCTCACCTTTCCGGACACGTATTCAGTTGTTAGCTGATAGTTGTTAGTTTCCGGTTTTTAAATCTCTATACCCTAGACCCTATACTTGCTTTTTTGCTCTTACTGTTTTCGCAAGCGTCGCTCCACCAACTGACAGCGTCGCAAACCTCCTGGACGTAGTCCAGCACTCTCGGACTCTCGGCTTTTTATCAGCGTCTGCGAGCCTCAACCTCGTGAGCGTCGCTCCACCAGCTGACAGCCTCGCGAGCGTCATGTTTTTTCTCGGACTCTCGGATTCTCGTATTCTTATCAGGAGTTCGAAACAATCCCAAAGGGATTCGCATCCGCTGCAAAGCAGCTCTTGCCTAACCCTAAGGCGCCATCTCTTGACCCTACGCAGTGGACTGTCCCCATTTTCTAAACCATTGCTGTCAGGCTTTATTTGCGCTTCCAAGAAAAGAGATTTTCTCTTTTACAGTTTCTGTAATTGCTGAAGAAGCTTCTTTCATGAGAGTCAATGGACTTTTGAGTGCAGGGTCTTCTTTAAGAATTTCTCTAATTTTTTCTGTGTAAACTATCTTAAGTCGAGTACCAATGTTTATTTTACAGAAATTAGTCTTAGACAATTTGATCAGATCTTCGTTTTTAACGCCACTTGAACCATGTAATACCAAAGGGGCGGGAACAAGTCTCGAAAGCTCTTCACATAGATCCATATGAAGATTGGCAGATTGTTTCTGCATTCCATGTATGGTTCCCACTGCAACTGCTAAAGCGTCGATCCCAGTCTCTTCTGCAAATTTAAGGGCAATTTTGGGATCCGTTAAGATCTCGCCAACATCTTCACCTTCCTCTGATTTTCCCACTCTACCAACTTCTGCTTCCACTGAAATTTCTAATGCTTTTGCAACTTTTACCACAATTTTGGTGTTGGCAATATTTTTCTCAAGCGCTAACGAAGAACCGTCATACATTACCGAGGTAAAACCAGCCTTCATAGCTTTGAAGATCAAATCTATATCAGAAGCATGATCGAGATGCGCAACAACAGGTATCCATGTTCTATTAGCCACTTCTTTGATAATCTCTGCGCCAAGTCTTGGACCCCAGTGTTTGATGCAGTTTCCGGCAGCCATTACTATGATTGGGGATTTCATTTCTTCAGCACCTCTAATTATTGCTTCAAGATCTTCATAAAGATTAAAATTAAAACCCGGAACAGCATAATTTCTTTCTTGAGCATCTTTCAGCACTTCTTCAAGCGTAACTAAGGGCATTATCATCCCCCCATATTTTCTTTCAATTTTTCGTACTCTTTCCAGATTTTTTCTACGGTAGTTTTAAGCTTCTTCCCAAGATTTTTATCAGGTTTAAAAGTATTTAATGGGTATGATTTCTTGGTATTTTCGATGGTTTGTATATCCTTCGATCCTGCTGCTGCAAGAGCAGCTCCCAGAGCAGTAGTTTCATTTATAGGAAAAACCTGTATTTCCCTATCCAAAAGAGAAGCTTTGTAGTTCATGAGAGTATCATTTAATGTACATCCGCCCCCTGCAATTATTTGGAACTTCTTTTCAGAGAAATTTTTAAGGTTATCTATTATGAATTTGCTAGAACCTGCAAGATAAATATAGGCACTCTGCATTAACCTAGCAGGATTAATTTCTAAAGGAGTCTCATAAAGAGTTACGCCTTTAGCTTTCTCTCTAAGAATCAAATCGCCGTTAACCATAAAAAGGGGGCTTTCGGGAAATTCTTCAAAGTTATTTATCTCACGGTTTAACCTTTCGAAAGTGCTGGAAGCCAATTCATTACCAGTGAGGTTTATTACCCACTGTAGAAGCTTTCCATAATACCTCATATTGCTTTCAAGATAATATTGTCCGTCCTCAAAAGCAACCCCGAGAGTTCCTCCAATCATAAAAGGTGCTTCCATATGAAGTTCGTTTTCTTTTTCTTTTAAAACTGCTGCGATTACTGATGAAGAACCCATAGAATCGAAGATAAACTCTTCCGAATCAGTCAACAATGCTATGGCGAAGAGCCCTGTTATATGGTCATGCCCCGCGCTGTATATCGGTATGTTATCCGAAGTCATTCCAATTAACTCACCAGTATATAAAAGTTTTCCCATGGTTTCTTTGGTTTCGCCTAATTCTTTCAAAAGTACACAATTCCATTGTCTGGAATGAATGTCTAGTGCGAAAGCTCTGCAAGCTTGGCTGAAATCCCAGGCCGAAACCTTGCATAATTTGTAAGCTATATAAGAACATACTGGAAGCCATTTATCTGCTACAATCCCACGATCTTTGTACCATCTGATCTTGTGTATTGAGAAAGTATAATCGCTATTAACTCCTGTGATTGAATAAGGCGTAAGATATGAGAGATTCCTTTCATGGTCTTTCCAATACTCGATAGTAGCCCGATCATTCCACATTAATGGATCATGCAAAGACACTCCGTCTTTGATTGGCACCACAGATTCGCCAAAACTCGAAAAAGCCATTCCAAGTACATTTACTTCTTTCTTGACATTTTCGATTACGTGGTATATGAATTTTTCGACCTTCTTGATATTAAGAAATTCGGAACCTTCAGAAACATATTTGGGTGTTATTTCTTTATAAACGCTTTTTACCTTGCCGTCGCTACCAAGAATTAGGACTTTCATATTGGTAGTTCCAATATCTGCTCCTAGATAAACCCCGCTCACAATTGAACCTCCATTACTATAACTTCCGGCAATACCCTTTCAAGATCTTTTTCGTCAAAGATGGCCGCGCCATATCTAAGGGTATTGGCAGTCCCGCAGGCTGTTGCGATTTTTAAGCTTTCTTTAAGTCCGAGGTTCTTTTCTAAACCATAGATTAAGCCTGCAAAAAAAGAATCACCCGAACCAACAGAAAAATCTGAATAAATCTTATTTGATTTTGCATTGAAAACACCCTCGTTGCTAAAGGTGAGGGAACCATCCTTCCCGTTGGTGATTATGAGAGTTTCTATTTCGTAATTTCTTCTGAAGTTTTCCATTCCTTTAAGGTCATCTTTTGGTATTTCGAAAGCTACCTTTAATTCGTCTGCATTTATTTTGAGGAGTTCTGGAGATACCTTTATTAATTCCTTTAGCCACTGTCCAGATATATCAACTTCTATTCGGCATCCTTTATTCCTAGCAAATTCGATTATTTCCACAAGATCCTTCCCATCGAATCCCCTGGCGGCACTTCCAGAAACTACAAGTCTGGATACTCCTGTTATGTTCTTCTTGAAGAATTTCTTGAATTCTTCAACTTCTTCATCTGACATCAATGGGCCTGGTTCGTTTATCATGAACATCCTTTTTTCATATTCATAAACCAATGCAGTATTAATTCTGTTAGAATCTTTTATCCAGAAATTCTTCGTATTAATACCTTCGGCTTTGCACTCATATTCAATGATTTTACCAACCTCACCTCCAAGGATATTGATGCAGAAGTAATCCCGAAATTTGAGCACATTTGTCATAACTCTTGCAAGATTCAAGCCCTTTCCATCCACAAACTTAATAACTTTATCGCCTCTAACTACATTTGTAATCACAGGTTGTTCTTTAAGAATTACCCAGTGGTCATAGCAGGGATTTAGATTCAATATGCATACGCTAATATTAGATACCCCCCTTATTACTTTCTGACACATAATCTTTAACGAACTTAGCGGTAAACTCATCTGTGATTAGGGTATCCACAAGTCCTGCCCTGAGAAGACCTACTAATCCATCAACCTTATGATGCCCGGCGGCAACTACTATGCGTTCACCTGCTTTGTTGTATTGATCCATAGAAAGATTGATACACCTATTCAAGATTTCCAGACCATGCATTTTTCCATTTATATCGAAGTAATGGGTTAAAATATCGCCTACAACTTCGGCTTTTTCAAGTTCATTTGCGTAGCTACCATCAAAGATATTCTCGCGGAATAATGGAGATCTAGCTATTGAATAACCCACACTACAGATTATGATGTCCAGGTTTTCCCACATTTCCTGAACTTTTTTGTATTCAGAAGATCTCTTTGCAATTTGAAACTGCTCTTCGTTTTCAAAGATAAAAGGAAGGTACATAGGAATCGCCCTTGCACCGGTCCTGTCAGCAAAACTTTGCACAATATGATTAATGTTAAAACGTTTATCAGAGAGCTTAGCAGTGCCGCCAGATAGAGGTACTATCGACCAGTCAGGCCTTTCAAGATCCTCTATTTCCTGTGAAAGCTTAAAAATTGTGTTTCCCCATCCCAGACCTATGTTCAGTTTGGTTTTAGGGAGTGTTTTTATATACTCTGACGTTCTTTTAATAAGAAAGTGAAGCAAAGTCTTTTCATTTCTTGCCCCTTTTGAAAGAATTAGCTTCTTAAGTCCAAAGATCTTCTTAAAAAAATAAGCAAGCTCAGATTCGATATTGGTGTTTACTTTTGGTGGAATAACATCGATATGGATGATACCTCTTTCATGGGCCATCTTGAGATATTTACTTATCTGAACCCTTGACACCCCATACTTTTCTGCAATATCCTTTTGCAGCATTTTTTTGATGTAATAGTCAACCGCTACTTCAAATAGAAGATCATCTGTAATCACTCTAATCACTCCTTAACAGAACCACTTACAAGTCCCGCAATAAAGAATTTTTGCAGAATCATAAACATTATCAATGGTGGTAATGTAGCTAGTATTGAACCGGCGAATAGTGGACCCCATCTGGTCTGATACTGCCCAACAAAGAGAGAAAGGAATGTTGGAATTGTTTGTTTGGCTTTACTTGTAAGTATAGACATAGAGTAAAGAAGTTCACTCCAGGAAAAAAGAAAGGCATATATTCCAACTGAAGCAATACCTGGAAGCGTAACTGGTAATATCACTTTGCTGAAAGCCTGCCAGAAATTGCAGCCGTCAATTTTTGCTGCTTCCTCCAACGTCTTTGGAACTTTAATGAAAAAGGTGCGCATAAACATAATGGAAATGGGAGTGGTAAAAGGTAAATATGCGAGTATCAAACCTATATATGTATTAAGAAGACCAATACTAATAAGCAATTTAAAAATTGGAATGATGAAAACAACCATTGGAAACATTTGAAATAACATCACACTGGATAGCAATAAGCTTTTCCCTCTGAAATTGTATCTGGCAAAGGCGTAAGCTGGAAATATTCCAAGTAATACAGAAAAAAGCATAGTTCCTGCACCAATAATAATACTGTTTTTAAAATACCTCCAGAAATTCATGTTACCTATTTTCTCAAAGTGTTCCATAGTTGGCGAGAAAATAAAGTATTTTAATGGATAAGCATAGATATCTGGATAGGTTTTAAAAGCCGTTAAAACAAGCCACAGAAAAGGGAAAGCTATGATTACTGACAAAGCTATGAGAACAACATAGGTGATTGTTTTCTGAAGTTTCTTCCTTTTGCTCCTCGTCATCCGGCTTCCTCCTTGGATATATTTTTGAGAAATGCAAAGGCAATTAAGAATATGATAACGAATAATATATTGGAAAGTGCTGCTGACTTATTATAATCAAGGAATTTGAATCCCAATTTGTAGATGTAGGTGACTACCGTTTCTGTACCGTAACCCGGTCCACCACCAGTCATGATGTAAATCAACGGGAAATAGTTGATGGTCCATATAGTAGTTAGCATAATAGTAGTTATAATTACTGGTTTCAATTGCGGAATAGTAATATTCCAAAATCTTCTAAAGACACTGGCTCCATCAATTTCTGCCGCTTCATAAAGTTGGGTTGGGATAGTTTGTAGTCCTGCAAGGAAAAACATTCCAGAAAGACAAAATCCTTTCCAGATGTTTGCTATGATTACAGCGAGCATCGCCATGTTTTCTGTGGCAAGCCATGGGATATAGTCCGATATCAAATGCATCTTCATCAACAAGTCGTTCAATACTCCATACATGTCGTTATACATCCATTTCCACATCACACCTGCAACGATATCAAGGGTTGCCCAAGGGAGAATAAGAATAATACTTCTAAATATGACTTGCCCTTTCGTAGATTGATTCAAGAGTAGCGCAACAACTAGACCGAGTAAAAATTGACCCATAACGCTCCCAAAAACCCAAATTGCTGTATTCCACATTGCACGTCCAACTATTGGATCAGTAAAACATTTTATATAATTTTGAAAGGTAAAAGTACCAGTATCGGAGCTTTTGAAGCTATTGATAACATTTGTAATTAGTAGAAAAATTATCAGAGTCACAATTAGGATTACATAAGGAAGTATCATTCTGTATGCGTTTTTTTCATCTCGAGTGAGTTTGGCCAAAATTAATTCAACCCCTTTGACTTGGCTAATATAAATGGAGAATAAGGGCGGAGATCCTCCGCCCACAATATATCAATTTGCACCCAGAATTTTATTTACTTTATCAGCTGCAGTTTGAATAGCTTCTTCAGGAGTAGCCTTCCCAAGAAGAACGTTCTGAATCATAATTTGAATCTGTTCGGAAATCTGTGGATATTCAGGAATTGGAGGTCTTGCAGCTGCGTAAGGGAAGGTTTTAAAAATTACCTGCCATTTTGGATCCTGAAGTTTCGGAGCTGCAAAACATACATCTTTTCTTGTTGGCATGGGGCCACCTTTGGCTTCGATCCAAGTCATCCATGTGTCAAAACTCGTAAGATACTTTGCTAATTCCCAAGCTTTTTCCTTGTTCTTGCTTACAGTAGGGATAACAAGAGCCCAACCCCCAAGAACACTTGCCGGTTTTGCGCCGTATGGGTGAAGAGAAACGGAATAGTTGCCCTTTATTGCAGGATTTGCAACTTCAATAAGAGGGAAGGACCAGGGGCCACCAATTGCCATAGCTACTCTATTCTGGGCCATCATGTTTCTGTAATCGTCTTCGTTGTAGGAAAGAGCATTGGGGCTTACTTTGTACGTAATCGCAAGATCGGTATAAAATTTAAGAGCTCTTAAACCTCTGGGGTATTGAAAGCTGCTGCAGAATAGTCATCAGTAAGAAATTTTCCACCCGCTTCATAAAGGAAAATAAGGTATCCAAGAGTTGCATGCTCTGTCTTTGTTCCACTCACACCATAGCCGTAAATTCTCTTTTTGGGATTGGTTATCTTCATTGCTTGGTAAACAAGTTCTTCCCAGGTTTCGGGAGGATTATCACCATCAAGGCCAGCCTGATCAAGCATGTTCTTGTTGTAAAGGAGTAGCCTGCAATCGGTATACCAGGGAAGGCCGTATTTTCTGCCAGCGTATGTAACTGTTGGCCAGAGGTTTTCCCAGATCTGCTCTGTTCCATTCCAAACAGCGAGCTTATCATCAATAGGTGTAAGCCATCCTTTTTTAGCGAATGTAGGAACCCAACCACCAAGATCTGCGAAAGCTAGATCAGGACCTTGGCCAGCTTCAAGAGCAGTCAAAAGCTTGTCATAGTATATAGCAAAACCAAAAAGCTGTACTTCTACTTTGATTCCTGTTTCTTGAGTAAATTTGTTAATTATCATATCCCAAGTATCGTCAAGTTCAGCAACCTGTCCGCCAATCCAGATTGTTAGTATGTCTGAGAAACCTATTACTGCGAAAACTGAAACAAACATAAGAAACAACACGAGAAACTTTTTCATAGCGCAACCTCCTCTTAGGTTTGGGTTGCATATGTAACTTACCTTTGTGATTACATATGTAACCATTTTAGTAATCACTATTATGCTACTCTCCTCAATCCAAATATCCGAATCTGCTGATAAAGCTTTAAAGATGATTAAATGTATTTTGAACCGATTACGTTGAATATGCAGATATTCCTTCGAAAATCCAGCAGATGAAGATTTGCTTCTGACAAAGTAAAAACGCAGCAGTAAGGAAAGAAAGAAGGGCGTTACCACAATCGCGATTCTTTGCTCTCGAACTCTTACATCTTTGCTTTTTTCCTAAGCAACGTAGTTGCTCCCAGCATCAACAGCGTTAGCTGTAAAAAAGTATCTGTCCCTATATATTATTGTTTAGGTCTCGATTTTTTCAAGCCGTAATTTCGTTGCGCATAGCCGTTACGAAGTCACGCACAGCCTGAACTTTAGCTCAGCAAAGCCCCTGCGAAGCAGGGTGGCGCGAAGCTAGGCTCACCCCCCAGCATAGCCGGGCTTACCCGCCGCGTAGCGGCCCTCTCGGATTTTCGGGTCTCTAAATATTGGTGTTTGTTGGTGTTTGTCCTTATTTTCTTGTCAGCTATTACAGGGAGAGGATCTTGAAAAATGCGGAATTGAAGAAGTCTGTTCTTCCGTGGGATAGAACCTTCGAATGCGAACTGTAACTTGAAGTTTTCTTTGAAGATTGAAACAGAACAAATCTTGGATTCGTTCTATTTTTTTATTCTTCCATAGTTGTCCAGGTACCAAAGAGCTTTCAAAGTCCATACACCTATCCACTCATTGTAAGCCGGTTTCAAGTCCCCTTTATAATAGCTCTTTCCCCATGGCGGGAGTATTTTTTCATGTGTTTCAAGCTGATCTATCAAAAAATCGAGATTGGCTTCTATTTTGGATTCGTCAACATCGAACCTTTGTTTGTCGGGACTGCAAACAAATTCAAGTGGTAACGGGACGTATTCTTTCCATTTCTTTTCGTCGTATTCGATTACCTGCGAAATGGCTGCTTCTATCCTTGTAATGCACCCCGAAAAACTGGACAAAAAATCAAGCAATTTTGTGTAGACTCACGGATTCTTCGAATACCTCTTTGGGACTCTTGTAACCTAGTGCACTGTGTGGATATTCTTCATTGTAAAACGTTTCAAAAGTTTTGGTCTTTTCGATTAGCTCTTCGTAACTCGGATTGTCCAGTACCCATGCAACTTCTTCTTTGTATGTTCTGAAATACCTTTCCGTGTTGGCATTACCTTTTGGGTTGTT
>NZ_JGCK01000050.1:0-8440 GCF_001639905.1 Kosmotoga sp. DU53
CTTTTCGCCTGCAATAACCGTTGTACCCGTTCCCCAATCAACCTGAAATTGTCTACCAGGTTCTGTTTCGAATCTGACAACAATTTCAGGTTTCCCCTTGGGTCTTATTGAGGACACATACATCCGGAGTATTGTCAGTTTACCGGTATAACCTCTCTCCACCAATTCCTTAAACAACACTGTCGCTGTAAGTTCGGGATACTCCTGGAGCCTTTTCTCGATGTAATCCTTGAAAGGATCCAGTTTCGAACCTCTTTTTGCCATTTGACACCACTCCTTTTCAAGATATTTCTTTACGGTGTTGGGAGCAATGCCAAGGCGCCTGGCTATTGCTAGCTTGCTTAACCCCTCTCTGTACAATATTCTGATTTCAAAGACCTGCTTTTCCGTTAACATCTGAATACCTCCTTTTCTATCTGAGATATTCAGATGTTACTACTCAATTCTTACCGATGTTTTTGCTCATTTTTGACCGACGTTTTTACTATTTTATAATCGATGTCGACACATTTTTATGTTGTTCATATTGATCTATTTTTTGCTGTTTTTTGCAGGTATAATGGAAAAAAATAGCTAAAATACGCATTTTGCAACAAAGGATATTGTAAGGATTATGAACCAAAAGCCCGTTGGTCTTTTTCTTGGTTGATAAAACACGTAAAAAGGGAGGGATATTTGTGAAAAAGATTCTGGTTGTTTTGTTGATTGCCGTGATGTCATTGACATTATTCGGTAAGGTAAAAGCAGTTTTACTTGTTAATGGTACTTTGGGCGACAAATCTTTCTTCGACTCAGCGGCAAGAGGAATGAAAATGATAGAAGAGCAACTTGGTGTTGAAACTAAAATTATAGAGATGGGTTACAACCCTTCAGAATGGGGACCAACTTTGGAAGACATATCAGATCTTGGTGAGTACGACATAATTATCGTTGGAACATGGCAAATGGTAGAGCTGGTTGAAAGAGTAGCTCCAATGTATCCAGATACAACTTATATTATTTTCGACACGGCTGTGGATTATTCAAAAGGTAATTTGGACAATGTATATTCAATACTTTATAAACAGAACGAAGGTTCCTTCTTAGCCGGTGCCATGGCTGCCATGGTTTCTACATCAGACAAATTTAAGTACTCATTGCCGGATAAAAAGATTATCGGATTCCTTGGTGGAATGGATATTCCAGTTATCAATGATTTCCTTGTTGGATATATTGAAGGGGCACTGTATATCGATCCAGACATAAAGGTTGCCATATCATACGTAGGTGCCTGGAATGACCCTGCAAAGGGTAAAGAATTCACTTTATCCATGTATAGGCAGGGAGCAGACGTTGTATTTGCAGTAGCTGGAGAAACAGGAAATGGTGTTTTGGCGGCAGCTAAAGAAATGGATAGATGGGCAATCGGTGTTGATTCAGATATGCAGTTGTTATATGAAGAAAAAGATATGGACATTGTAAAACACACACTTTCATCAATGTTGAAGAATGTGGATTACTCATTGTTGAGAGCGGTAAAATTGTATCTGGAAGGAAAACTTCCAGTTGGACAAGTTGAAGCGCTCGGATTAAAAGAGCGTGGTGTAGGATTGGCAGATAATCCATACTTCAGAGAAATTATGGAAGCAGATCCATGGATATTGGTAAAACTAAGAGAATTAGAATTGGCTATAATTCGCGGAGATATAAAAGTAACATCAGCTTATGGGATGAGCAATGAAGAACTGAATAAAATTAGAGATGCTGTAAGACCTAAATAATAAAAATTTGCTATAAAGGTTGAAAATAGGGCTTTTTGCCCCTATTACTTTAGAGTAAAGGGTGAGAGCCAGATGAACGACTATGTTCTTGAGATGAGAGATATCTGGAAAATTTATCCTAATGGTGTTGTTGCGAATAAGGGTGTTAACTTAAAAGTCAAAAAAGGTGAAATCCACGCATTGCTTGGCGAAAATGGCGCCGGAAAAAGCACTCTGATGAAAATCTTATTTGGCTTTGAAAGACCTACTTCCGGAAAAATCTTCTATGAAGGAAAAGAAGTCGAGATCCATTCACCGGATAAAGCTATTGCATTGGGAATTGGGATGGTTCATCAGCATTTTATGTTGGTTCCTTCATTAACGGTTGTAGAAAATGTCATTCTTGGTATGGAGCCTACAAAAGGATTTTCTGTTGATCTGAAAAAAGCAACAGAATTCGTAGAAACAGAAATGAATAAATATGGATTACCTGTTCCGCTTCACGAAAAAATAAAAGATATAAGTGTTGGTATGAAACAAAGAGTAGAGATCTTGAAAACTCTCGTAAGAGGGGCTGATTTAATAATCCTTGACGAACCTACGGCCGTTTTGACCCCACAGGAAACCGTAGAACTCTTTAAAGCTTTGAAGAACCTGACCGCAAAAGGAAAAACGGTGATTTTCATAACCCACAAGCTTAATGAAGTCAAAGAAATAGCTGATAGGATCACCGTATTAAGAAGAGGTAAAACAGTTGGCGAGGCCAATGTAAAAGATGTATCTGAAAAAGACATGTCGAGAATGATGGTAGGAAGAGATGTTGAGCTGAAGATAGATAAAGAACCTGCAAAACCCGGTAAAGTAGTTTTAGAGGTGAAAGATTTACATTATACAAGAATAGATGGCGTCAAAATGCTTAAAGGAATAAATCTGAAACTAAGAGAAGGCGAAATCCTTGGCATAGCTGGAGTAGAAGGAAACGGACAAAATGAATTGGTTGATATTATCACTGGAATGGACAAACCGGAAAAAGGTGAAATTTTTATATTTGGAAAGAATATGAAAAACATGAATAGCCCGGAAGCTTTCAGAAAATCAGGAATGAGTTTTATTCCCTCAGATCGTATGAAATGGGGGATTTCCGGAGAAAACTCTATTGAAGAAAACCTGATCAGCGATAGATTTGAAAAAGAGCCTTTTTCAAAACGAGGTATTTTATCTTATAAAGATATAACCAGAAGTGCGGAAAAATTGATTTCGGAATTCGATATAAGGACAGATGGGCCCAAAACGGCTGTTAAAATGCTCTCTGGAGGAAATATACAAAAGGTTGTTGTTGCAAGAGAATTTACCTCTGATTCCAAAATCATAATAGCGGATCAACCAACGAGAGGCATAGATGTTGCGGCAGCAGACTTTATAAGAAGAAGGCTTATAAAAGAAAGAGATAACAATGTGGCTGTGTTGTTGATTTCTGCAGACTTGACAGAATTACTGGAAGTATCAGATAGAATCCTGGTTATGTATCATGGGGAATTTGTTGCACATTTCAAGGATATCTCCAAAATTAACGAAACAATATTGGGCGAATATATGCTTGGAATAAAAAAGATGAATATCGATGAAATGGGTGATTCGCTATGAAAAACATAAAAAGATATGAAGTATATAGGACTATTCTGGCGATCGCTATTGCTTTGTTATTGGGATACTTATTAATATTCTTTACAAGCATGCCTAAGGGAGATATGCCTTTAGGTGAAAAATTAAAAGAGGCTTTCCAAGCAGCAAACAAGGCGTTCAAAGTATTCCTTACTTCTCCCCTTGTGAAAGAAAGGCGCGGAAAAGTCCTTTTTAACTTGAGGGGATTCATACAATGGATGAATGAAAGTGTTCCAATAATAATTACAGGTTTGGCTGTTTCACTTGTTTTCACGGCAAAACAATTTAATATTGGTGCAGAAGGACAATTATTCATCGGTGCCGCAGTTGCAAGTTTTGCCGCGATATATTTCCCAGCAATACCTATAATACATCCTATTGTTGTAATATTACTGGCTTCATTAACTGGTGCTGCGTGGGCTTCTGTTCCAGCAATAATGAAGTCAAAATTAAACGCATCGGAACTTGTTACCTCATTGATGATGAACTATGTTGCATTATACATGGGATTGTTTATCATAAAAGTTTTTCTTAGAGACCCAAATGCTGGACAACTTGTTTCACTGCCTTACAAAGAAACATCCATGTTATTCCTGATCAATACGAGGTATAGATGGCACATTGGAATAATAATCGCTCTGGTTATGAGCTTCTTGTTATGGTTCATAGTAAAAAGAACAACCTGGGGATACAAGGTTAGATTGATTGGTAACAACAAAAATTTCGCATACTATTCTGGAATAAACACTTCAAGAACGATTTTCCAGGTTCAGGTAGTTAGCGGTGCAATTGCTGGAATGGCAGGCATTATAGAATTGATAGGATATCACGGTAGATTTTTATGGCTCTTTTCACCGGGTTATGGATGGGATGGAATCATTATTGCAACATTAGCAAGAAATAATCCTCTTTTTGTTCCAATTGCTGCTCTCTTCCTTTCGTATATAAGGGTTGGAGCTAAAACTATGGGAAGATACACGAATATTCCACCGGAAATAGTTTCCATATTGCAGGCTACAATAATATTACTTGTAACCGCAGAAGCGTTCTTATCGAGGTTACGGCAAAAAGCCATTGAAAAAGAAGCAAAGGCAAATGAACCAAATAACGTGGCAGTTGCAGGTGGTGATGTTGAATGAACAGCGCATTGAGTGCCATTTTTTCATGGGAATTTGTTGCAGCGGGAACGAGAGTTACAACGCCTATATTATTAGCCGCGTTAGGAGCACTTGTTGCAGATCTAGCCGGAACACCTAACATAGCTCTTGAAGGAACCATGTTATTTTCAGCTTTTGTTGGCGTGGTAATAAGCGGCTTCACTCAAAATTTATGGTTATCTGTTATTGGGGCTTTATTAATGGGCGTTATTATGTCGTCTATATTAGCTTACTTCTCCTTAAAACTAAAAACAGACATAATAATGGCAGCAATAGCCTTGAACATATTTGCGAGTGGTGGAACGATATTCGCGCTGTACCTTTTGACTGGAGATAAAGGATCTTCCGCATCATTAAAATCCCAAGTATTGCCTAACTTAGATATTCCTTTCATACAGGATATACCGGGAATCGGAAAAATATTGAGCGGTCATCATATCTTGACCTATGTGGCAATCATCCTCGTTTTTGTAATTCAATATATGCTGTACAAAACTCCTTTAGGATTGAGAATACGTTCCGTTGGTGAATCGCCAGAAGCAGCGAGATCTGTTGGTATTTCCGTATTTAAAACACAATTTATAGCGCTCATAATAAGCGGACTTCTGGCAAGTTTGGGCGGAATATTCCTTTCAATGGGTTATGTTTCCTGGTTTGCAAGAGACATGACAGCAGGTAGAGGCTTTATCGCATTAGCTGCACAGGCGTTAGGAGGAACATCTGCGTACGGTGTGGCATTAGGCTCATTATTGTTTGGATTTTCAGAAGCTCTTTCGTTCTCGCTACAGTTCTTGAACATACCATACGAAATAACACAATCAATGCCCTTCTTAATAACAGTCGGCGCTCTGGCATTCTATGCGTGGAACAAACTAAGAGAAGGAAAAATCAAATTCTTCTAATTTAAGGTGGTGTAAAGAATGAAACGTAAGATTATTTTGGATTGTGATCCTGGTCACGATGATGCTGTCGCTATATTGCTGGCAGGAATCGCGGAAGAGGTTGACTTGCTTGGTATAGTATCTGTAGCCGGTAATTCATATATAGAGAACACAACAAGAAATGCCCTTATTTTGGCAGAAATGGCAAAGCTGGACGTGCCAGTATTTAGAGGATCCTCGAAACCATTGTTGAGAAAGCAAATTGTGGCTCCAGATATTCATGGTGAAAGTGGTTTGGAAGGAGCAAATCTTCCACTACCTACTAAAAAAGCTGAAGAAAAAAATTACTTAGAATTTATGGCAGAAACGGTAGAGAAATTCTCGGGTGAAATTACATTTGTAGCTGTCGGACCGTTAACAAATATAGCTAAATTTGTTCTTAACTATCCTCATTTGGTTTCTAAAGTAAAAGAATTGGTAATTATGGGTGGGGGAATAAAATTTGGAAACGTAACTCCAAAAGCTGAATTCAATATATATGCCGATCCTGAAGCCGCGCAAATAGTTTTCAATGCGGGATTCAATTTGACTGTTTTCCCGCTCGACGTGACTCACCAGGCAAAAATATATATGAAAGAGATAAAAGAGATGCAGAATTTTAAATCTGAGATAACTTCTAAAATGGGATTGTTATTAGAATTCTTCCACCAAACGTATTACGATATATTTAAAATAGAAGGGGCTCCTTTGCATGATCCATGTACTATAGCCTATTTAATAAACCCGGATATATTCGAATTCGATGAATTTTATGCCCAGGTAGAAACAAAAGGTGAATTAACATACGGCGAAACAGTTGTTGATTATTGGCACCTGGAGGCCCCGAATTCAAAATGGGCGCTGAAGGTTGATAGAGAGAAGTTCATTGAAATACTTTTTGATAATTTAAAGAAATACAATTAATTTAATTCTAAATTCTATTCTAAAAGAAAGGAGAGAGGTGAAATCATGGAAGATCCAAGATACCACATAAGAATAGACGATCCAGAAAAAGTAGGAAAATACGTTTTATTACCGGGGGATAGGGGAAGAGTAAAAAGAATAGCGAAATATTTGGAAAACGCAGAGGTTGTTGGAGACAATAGAGAATATTTCACAATGACCGGGTATTTAAACGGAGAAAAGGTATCTGTAATGTCCACGGGAATGGGTGCACCGTGTATGTCGATTGGTGTAGAAGAGTTAAAAACTTTGGGTGTTCATACATACATCCGGATTGGGACAACAGGAGCTATGCAACCAAATCTGAAACTCGGTGATTCAATAATTCCAACAGCCGCAATTAGAGGCGATGGAACCATGGATTATTATTTACCGAAATCATTCCCTGCAGTTGGACATTTTGATGTAATTTCAGCTCTAAAAGAGGCTGCCAAAATAGTAGGCAATCCGCATCATTTAGGTGTTGTTCTTTCCACCGATTCATACTATGGAAGATTTTTCAATTCCAAAAAAGCTGCTGAAGAAGTGGATTTGTTCGTAAGAGCACACACTTTAGCGGTTGAGATGGAAGTGTCCGCTTTATATGTTTTAGGAAACGTACATAACTTAAGAACTGGTGCAATTTTAACTGTAAGAGAAGAATTGGGTGAAGATGGGGCTTATGTAAAGCAAGCAGGAGAAGAATATGAAAAAGGATTGGAAAAATCCATACAAATAGCAATAAAAGCAATTGAACTGTTAATAGAAAAAGACAAAGGTAATGCGTAATGTGATGTAAAACGCCTTAGAAGGCCAAGAAAATGTAAAAAATGAAAAATGGAAAAATGGGGCCTGTCCCTTCGTGGATTGTCCCCATTTTTTGTCTATTCTTCAATCTCGTTCTTTTCCTCTTTTCATCGACGAAGTCGATCGAGACAACTGCGAAGCAGTTCGCAACAACTCCGCAGGAGTTCGCTCCAATCCCGAAGGGATTCGTGTCTGCCGCGCAGCGGCTATCTCGGTTCTCGGACTCTCGGATTCTCGGATTCTTATCAGCGTCTGCGAGCCTCAGTCTTCGAGCGTCGCTCCACCAACTGACAGCGTCTGCAAGCCTCTATTATTTCCCCCACTCCGCAGGAGTGCTCACCCCTAACCCGTCATCCTGAACTTGATTCAGGATCTCGTACTTAAGAAAATAAGATTCTGGATAAAACATCTCCAGAATGACAGGTATCCGTTGACTTCTAAAGAATGACAGCGTCTGAAGCTTTCAAGACGTAGTCAAGCACTTCACAGCGTAGCTGCTTTCCGCCGCAGGTGCACATCAACTGCGCAGCAGTTCTTTCGCCTTCTCGCCTTCTCACCTACTATGTCAAGTCAAGGAGACAGACTACCTGAAACTGTTCCCAAATGGCAGTTGGTTTGAGCAACAGAGACAGGCAGGGATAACTTTTCTTTCTTCATTTTTTTAGTCCCCGGTATGCTATTTCTTGTTGTATAATTTAATCGAGGACTCTTATTCCCACGCGAGGAAAGGAAGAGTTCCTCATCGTAGGCTTTTAGGTTTCTTAGCATGGCGAAGGCTATCTTGACGAGGATGTTCGCCAATGCTCTGAGGGCATGAGCTGGTCTCTTGCCCTCTTTATTTGTTTTTTTGTCATAATAGCCTTTCATCCATGCTCCGCTGTTTTTTGCATTCATTGCCATCATATGGAGAATGCCTCTGAGTTTCTTGTCACAGTTTTTCCTCATCCTGCACATGCGAAAATTACCACTCTGGGATACTATTGGCATAGTGTCGACATCGATTATAAAATAGTAAAAACGTCGGTCAAAAATGAGCAAAAACATCGGTAAGAATTGAGTAGTAACATCTGAATATCTCAGATAGAAAAGGAGGTATTCAGATGTTAACGGAAAAGCAGGTCTTTGAAATCAGAATATTGTACAGAGAGGGGTTAAGCAAGCTAGCAATAGCCAGGCGCCTTGGCATTGCTCCCAACACCGTAAACAAATATCT
>NZ_JGCK01000014.1:0-98217 GCF_001639905.1 Kosmotoga sp. DU53
GTTGTTGATTTTCCTCTAAAGCTCCTCACTTGTTAGCTTTTGTTCTTTCTTCTTTCTTTTTCTTATTTGATCTTCTATGTTCTTTAATTTACTTAATTCACTCTTTGTCGCTTCAACAGCAAGTCCACGTGGAATAAGATAATTTCGACCGTATCCGTCAGAAACCTCTTTAATCTCTCCTTTTTTTCCAAGTTTAGCAACGTCTTTCAAAAGAATTACTTTCACAGCGACACCTCCTGTTAAAAACGGGAGGCTCCAGCCTCCCGTTTCATCTTTCGTTATTCTTTGGTGAAGGGCAGGAGCGCCATATGTCTGGCACGTTTAATGGCGGTCTTCACCATCCTCTGATGTTTAGCGCAATTGCCGGTAATTCTCTTTGGAACAATCTTCCCCTTTTCCGTCATGAATTCTTTCAATAAAGCGGTGTTCTTATAATCAACATAAGTTACCTTCATCGCACAGAGTTTACACTTCTTCTTCGTTCTTCTCCTTCTTTTTTCTCTCATTTCTATCCTCCTTATCAGAATGGTATGTCGTCACTATCGGTGTTTTCCGATTCGCTTCCAAAGAAGGTTATATCGTCATCGACTGGCTTTACATTCTCATCAATCAATGGTCCTTCTGTATCCACATTGGCCTGAGATTTCGTCTCCATAAATCTTATATTATTGGCCACTACTTCTGTAGTAGTCCGTGGATCACCATCCTGCGTTTTCCACTTTCTGATACGTAGCGAACCTTCAACAAGAACCAGACGGCCTTTTACAAGGTAGTTGCTGACAAATTCTGCGAGTTTTCCAAAAGAAACGATTCTAATAAAATCAGTGTTATTGCTATCGTTAATATCGGTCCTCATAGGTCTATCGACAGCCAGCGTAAAAACCGAGACTTGCGTTCCATTCGCACTGAAACGTATCTCAGGATCTCGCGTCAAACGCCCGACCAACACCACACGGTTATAACTAATAGACATAATTACTCCTCCACAGAGGGTTCCGTTGTTGTTTTCTGGGAAATTTCACTGGAAACCCCAGATTTTTCATTCTGTTCTTCAGCCTGAGGAGTTTCAATAACCTCAGTTACAACGGCTTCCGCTGCCTTTTTTCGAGCTTTTTTCTCTTCTTTCTCAAGGTCTTCTCTTCTAAATGTCTGCCATCTGAATATCTCTGGCGTTATATTGTAGAGCTTTCCAGAGAGTTAACTTTTTCGGGATCTGCACGGAAAAGTACAACAGTATAATCTCCTTCCGTAAACCCTTTTCTAACACGGTAAGCAAGTTTTCTCATGCCCCATCTGTCAAATTGCTCAATAGTTCCCTCAACACGTTCTTCGATGTACCTTTTGACTTTCTCAGCAATAGCCTCTCTTGCTTCATCAGGTAATTCCGGTGAAACGATGAACATCGTTTCATAAATACGCTTTTCAGACATACGTTACCTCCTCCCATGGACTTATGGCCTTGCCTTTTGGCAAAGCGGGATTTTGACGCAAAAAGATTATAACACAGTAAAACCCAGACAATGGAAATTTTTTGTTTCTGATAAAAATCTCTAAATTTAAGAATACCATCAAGGTTTCCCGTACCAAGGGGAAACTCTCGATGGTACCTAAAAAGTCCTATCCCTTTTATTCCTTTAAAGAATTTGGGAATATGTCAAGAAGTCCAGCTCCTCTTCGGAAAAAACTTCAACACCATGGGTCCTTAAATACCATGCGGTGCACCCCGTGCCGGGTACAAGAACGGATTTGAAGGTTCCATCATAAACATAGTGCGTCCCGCATGAAGGACTCTTTGATTTCAAGATGGCAATCTGTGCCCCCATCAGTTTGGCAATTTTAAGGCTCTCACGAGCACCTTTAATGAAATATCCAGTCACATCTTTGCCATATTCGTCAATTACTCTGGCCCCTTCGTGCCAACCTTTTGAAGAAACTATTTCTGCTCGTGGACGCGGGGTTGGAAGCCCTCCGAGTTGTTCCGGACATATTGGAATTAGAAAAAAATCTTTGGTTAACTGAAGAACATTCAAACTCAAACTGTTTTTCCCGCAATAAGTACAGTTAATCCCTAAAAGACAAGCACTAACAAGTATTTTTTTCATATCACTTCCCACCACTCTGAGTTCCATCGTGTTTGTATTCTCTAACATAGTAAATAAGGTCTCTTGTAGGCAAAAAAGCTATTGGATCACGTGGATAAGACTTTCCGTCAGCAGCGAGCCGCCTTACCTCAAAATGAACGTGAGGCCCCGTTGCTAATCCGGTGCTACCCACTCTCCCGAGAAGATCTCCAGCATAAACATGTTGCCCAACGTAAACACTTATGTGACTCATATGTGCGTATCTCGTTACCGTTTCACCGTCATCATGCATTATTTCAACCATATAACCATACCCTTTGTCAAAACCTGCAAACACAACTGTTCCTCTTCCAGCTGCAAAAATTGGTGCTCCTTCCGGAGCGGCAATGTCCAAACCAGTATGAAATTTTCTTTGGCCGGTGATAGGATGAATTCTCATTCCATAATAAGAACTTATATATCCGTATACAGGCCACCTCAAAGGTTTTTCTATTGGTTCATAAGCAAAAACGTTAATAATGGATGCTGGAATAAAAATCTTCTGTCCTGGAAACACCCAGCTATCTCTGGTAAGGTTATTAGCCTTCAAAAGCGGTTCCAATGGCGTAAAAAACAGTTTAGCAATGTAGGTCAAGGTATCACCTTTTTTTACTTCATAAAGGAGCCCATCAGGTTGAGGAATAATAAGCTGTTCTCCAACACGCAAAAGCCTCGGATTTTCAATATCATTGAAATCAAGGATGGTAGATATATGTACGTCAAATCTTCTGGCAATTTCGTAAAGTGTATCTCCAGGTTGAACTTCATAAGTTAATAGCATATAGGCGTATAAATGTGCAACAGCAATTATAAAAACTAACAGCATTATGTGCTTCAACTTCACCTTTCAACACCTCCACGACTAATTAAGAACACCAAAACAACAATGATTATACCAAATGGAAAGGTATAAATAGAAGAAAACCCGAAAATCGCTCTACCAAACACGTTCAAGCCAATAAATATGGTCATCGATGCTCCAAAAAGTACAACGCTCGCCGCAACATCCTTGATGACCTTCACTTTAGTGTTAAATCGCGGCTCCAATAAATCAGATAGTTCTTCTATTAATGTATTTACCCCTTCAAGTATCCATACTATGAAAACTGAGAATATGATCCACAAAAGATCCGAGTCATCAAGTTGATAAAGAATAGCAAAAAAGAGCACAATAAACCCAATAATAAGCTGGATTCTAAAATTACGTTGCGTCTTGAATAAATGCGTAAATCCATCAAATGCATGTGTGAGGCTCTTTATAAACCTGCTCATTCGAACCCTCTTCCCACAAAATCATGTCTCTCTTCCTTTAATACATAGGATCTTTCAATCAGGGAAAATCCAAGATCGATTGCTTTTTCATTCAGTTCATGATATTTAGGCTTTATATACTTTTTCATAGCTTTTTTTAGCTCATCGGATTGCAATAGATTCGCTGCTTTTGCAATCATTCCAAGACCGGCCATGTTCGCTGGTAAACTTGAGCCAAGTTTTTCTTCAACAATTTTTGTAACGGGTTGAATAATTATTTTTTTCGTGGCTCTGAAGGCTTCTTTGGGTATCCTGTCAATGTAAGAATTATCGACTATTAGAATTCCATTCGTTTTGAGTAGAATCGCATGCATATTCAGAGCGAATTGGTGCATGCTGTAGATAACATCAAAACTGCTCGCTTCTGGATAATCGATCGGTTCTTTGCAAAACAAGACATCGCAGTACGACAATCCCCCACGAACCTGAGCGCCATGGGATTGAGTCTGAACAACCCAGTATCTCTTAGAAACAAGTGCATCGGCTAGTATTATTCCCATAAGAACGTTTCCCTGGCCACCAATACCTGATATTCTTATTGAATGTGGATAAGAGACTGCCACCTATTATCACTCCTCGTTTTCTTCAAGAAGTTTTTCTTTCAGTTTTTCGTATCTATGGGTATAGGTTTCCCTTTCTACGTTCACGAACTCACCCGTAATTATCTTTCCAGTAAGTTCTTCTTCGGACATTTTCATTGCTTTCGTCAGCAGGACGGCATTTTCTTTGAAGTGCTGAAGCATACCCGTAGGAACAGGCATTCCGTTATAACGTCCAAAATACGTATGACAGTTTGTGAGTATCTCAACAACAGAACATCCTTTATGTTTTAGGGCTTTTCTAATGTACGTTACCATCTGGGCATAGTGGTAAACGGTGCTTCTCGCCACGTATGTAGCACCAGAATTAACAGCCAGGTTAACCACATCAAAATTATTCTCGACGTTTCCGTACGGCGCGGTTGCCGCATACATGTCTTCCGGGGTAGTAGGCGAATACTGACCACCAGTCATCCCGTAAATCTGATTGTTGAAAACAATGATTGTTATATCCATATTTCTACGACATGCGTGGATAAAATGATTACCGCCGATTGCCAGCAAATCCCCATCTCCCCCCATAACAACAACATTGAATTCGGGTCTTGCCAGCTTTACACCGGTCGCAAAGGCTATTGCACGCCCGTGAAGGGTGTGCAAGGTATTGAAGTTTAGGTAACCTGTAACCCTCGAAGAACAACCAATACCTGATACCACAGCTATTCTATCTGGATCGAGTTGTTCTTTGTCAACAGCATCGATAAATGCTTTCATTATTACGCCATTTCCGCAACCCGGACACCATACATGAGGCATTCTATCCTGTCTCAGGTACTTGGTTAATCTTGTAATCGCCATGATTACCTCCCCGCATTCTCATAATGTTCTAAGATGACGCCGGTTTTTTCTAGCAAAAACTCAGACAGTGGATCAGGATAATCAACATCATAAACAACACGTTTTATCCCTGCATTGATTATTAACCGCGCACAAATGGAGCAAGGCTTGTGAGTTACATATATGGTTGCACCATCAGTAGAGATACCAAACTTTGCAGCCTGAGAAAGAGCATTTTGTTCAGCGTGAGCAGCATAGCAGATTTCTTGATTTTCACCGGATTGTATCGAAAGCGCATCTCTTATACACTCAATTTCATTGCAGTGGGGAAATCCTGAGGGGGGCTGATTATAACCGGTTGCCAGAATCCTGTTTTCTCTAACAATGATCGCTCCAACTTTTCTATGTAAACAGCTGGAACGTTCTTTTATCAAATGCGCAAGACTCATGAAGTAAGAATCCCAATCCTTTGAATCTCTTGGTTTTTCTTCGACTTTAAATTTTTTTAAAAATGCTTCTATCACATCTTTCTTCATATTCTTACAACAACTCCCTTAGAGTTACCACATGTTTCTTTTCTTCCACTATTATCTTCTTCACTGCTTCTTTGGCCTCATTGTCAGTAATTATCTCCAGCAACTCATAATAGAATATAACCGTTTCTTTCTCTCTTTCGATAGCATAGCGAATAACCTCTTCAGGTTCACTGTTTGCAAACCGTTTGACCAATGTGGCTGAATCCGGAAAAACCTTGTGTTCACTCATCGTCTTAAGATAATCGGAAGCTTCATCCCAGTTTATCAGATTATCGGCTTCTTCCTCGAAACGCTTCAGGAGGGTTTTGAATGTTTGCATATGCTCTTCTTCCTGCTTCGCGAGATATTGAAAAGTGGATTTTGCATCTTCTCTATTACTGTTTTTCGCCATGGTCATATAAAACTTGTAACCCTCAACCTCAATATTCAAAGCAATCTCCAGTATCTCATGAGGTGAAAACATCTTCAATCTCCTCCTTTATCCCCATCAGTCTTTCAAACACAACTTTCGAAAGATCAAGACCCCTATCGTTGAGTTTGATCCTTTCATTATCCACTATAACAAAACCTTCCAAACTTTTTTCTATTCTCTCTACCACTTTCTCCAGCAATGACTCATTCACCTGGAATCTGCTGATTCTGACACCTTCAACAAGCCTGAGCCCCATAAAAAGGGTTTCGAAAAGTTCCTCTAAATCATTGTTTTGATGTTCGTACTCTCTTGCAAAGTGTCCAACATTCATTGCCTTCACATACTCCGAAAATGAAGTTGTGTTGACATATCTAAATCGATTGAAATGACCACCTGCAGAAATCCCCAAGCCGACGTATTCCCCGTTTTCCCAGTAGTTTTTGTTGTGTATACACTGGTAACCTTCCCTTGACCACGAAGAGATTTCGTAACGATTATATCCCTTCTCTTCAAGGGTTTTGATAAGATGTTCATGTAGTTCCGTTATCAAATCTACGCTCGGCAGCTCAATTTTACCAGTTAAAACTCTTCTCATCAAAGGAGTGTCATGGTCGGTATCGAGGATATAATAGGAAATATGTTCAGGTAGGAACCTTTCTATGAGTTTTATATTATTCTCAAAGGTTTCGCGGCTCTCACCTGGAAGCCCTAAAATAAAGTCAAAATTTACGTTATCAAAGGCTTCCCGCGCAAACCCTAATCTTCTGAGCAAATCTACTGGATTTTTTCGGCCAACGTTGTTGAGTACTTCTGTTGGCGCTGTCTGTATTCCGATGCTCAATCTGTTTACACCAAGCTCCTTCCAGTCTCTCAGATTTTCGCAAGTTATCTCCCATGGATTGGCTTCAAGAGTCAATTCTTCTACCTGAAACTGTGAAGAGAAAGCGAGTCTATCGATAAGTTTCTCGAGAAAACGAGGCTGATACAATGAGGGGGACCCACCGCCAAAGTACAGGGTTTTTAGCATTAATTCATTGTTAGAAGTCCACAACTCTATTTCGCTTAACAAGGCTTTATTATAGGTCTCCGCTTGATCTGCATCAAACGGCAGTGTCAAAAAATCGCAGTAATCGCATTTCCTTTTGCAAAAGGGGAGATGTATGTATATTCCAACCTCTTTCATTAATAAATGAACCTCACGAACATCGTGACAACATCTAAATTATTCAAACCGATCCCCAAAGCAAACAGCTCACGATTACCAAGATTGCTGACGAGGAGATGTGTTTTAACCTCATCCAATCCAATAAACATCTTAGCAGACACCGTCAAATTGGTTGTTCCTATCTTAACTAGTCTGTTTAAGTAAAGAGCTATGCCAGGAGAAAATTCTGCGATTGAAGCTCCTATACCAGCTCCGTATCCCAGCTCTCCCAGCGAATCAATTGTTTCTATGTCTAATGTCAACTGAACCCAGCTCTCTGTTAAAAATAGCCTAAAGCTCCTGCTGAAATCCTTTGCAAAAAAGTATAATTCGGAATCCCAGAATTTCGAATTATTATCACTCCTGTTGATTACACGTACTCCTGTGTTGAAAGCACCAATAGGCATACGAAGATTAACCCTGGAATAACTCCGATATCCACCGTTAGAAAACAAATAAACCTCATTGTAGGAATGGGAGAACAAAGGGGCTTTATAAGAATTCGATACTAATCTTCCATACGCGCAAAAATCACCAGTATCGCTAGCTATTATTCCAAAAAACAGGTTTCCATCTTTTACTTTTATCTTGAAAAAACCCGTGGAATATTCCTCCCAGCTGTCGTGATAATAAACCCCAAGGTATGGATTCCCGGAAAAAAGCGAGATGTTCAATCCCACGCTGTCAAAAAACAACGGCAATTCGAATTCAGTTGACCAAAAAGCATCCTGAAGTGTAAATCGTACTGTGGGTGCAGCATATATCAAAACAGAAAAAATGATAAATAGGCCTATCATAAATGTTTTTTTCATTCTTCCAGCAACCTCCTGACAATCTCATTTACAAGAGCTGGATTGGCTTTTCCTTTCGTTCCTTTCATCACGATACCAACGAAATATCCCGCAACGCCTTTTTTGCCGCTCCTGTATTGTTTAACAGCCTTCGGATTTGCCTCCATGGCTTTTCTTATAAGCTCTTCTATCAACTTTTCATCGTTTATCTGCTGTAAACCAAGTTCTTCAACCAGTTCTGATGGTCATTTTTTTGTTCTCTACCATTTTTGAGAAGAGCTCTTTCGCTATTTTCGTGGAAATTTTTCCTGAATCCAGAAGTTTAAAGAGATCGACGAAATGCTCTGGCTTGATACCAAGCTGATCTACGGAAGCGTTCCGCTGCTTTAGCTCTCTTAAAAACTCCGTCATTATCCAGTTTGATGTTTCTTTTGGTTTTCCGGTGGCTCTCGCAACATCCTCAAAGAAATTGGCAAGTTCTTTGTCCGAGCACAGTACTGACGCGTCGTACTCAGGGATACCGTACTCCTGCACAAATCGACTCTGTTTTTCCCATGGAAGTTCCGGCAATTCTTTTTTCACTTTATCCACATATTCCTGCGTCAATTTCAGTTCCGGAAGATCTGGCTCCGGAAAGTATCTGTAATCATTCTCCTCTTCTTTGGATCTCATTGAAGTGGTTTCCCGCGCAGAAAAGTTCCAGCTTCTGGTTTCCCGTACAATATTTTCGCCGTTTTCCAGAGCTGCTTTTATTCTCTCAAATTCAAACTCCAGAGCTTTTTCAACAAACTTAAAAGAATTTATGTTCTTTACTTCCACCCTTTCCGAGGATTTACCTGTCTCTGTGTCGTAAACGGATATATTGGCATCACAACGTAAAGCTCCTTTTTCCATATCTCCACTGCATACCTCTATGTATCTAAGGGTATCTCTCAAAAGCTCCATAAACTCCCTGGCTTCTTTTGGAGAATTCAAATCCGGCTCCGTGACAATTTCTATAAGCGGCACACCACAACGATTCAAATCGACAAAACTTTCCGTGGCTCCAGATATGGAATCTGCTCCCTGATGGATCATTTTCCCGGCATCTTCTTCTATATGTATTCTCCTTATTCGTACCTTCTTTCTATTTTCACCTGTTCCTATCATAAGATAACCATGTTCTGCTATTGGATGAAAATACTGCGTTATCTGGTACCCCTTGGGAAGATCCGGGTAAAAGTAATTTTTTCGATCAAAGGAAGAGAAAAGGTTAATCTCACAATTAAAAGCCAGTGCAGCTTTCAAAGCATATTCCACAACTTTTTCGTTCAGTACCGGTAACGATCCCGGTTGCCCGGTACAAACCGGGCAGATTGCAGTATTAGGTTCCAATTCGAAGACATCGGCGCTACAATTACAAAAGGCCTTTGTCACTGTTGAGAGCTGGGCATGTATCTCCAAACCTATAACTGCTTTATACATGTCAATACCACCTTTCAGCTATTCTCGCCAGACCATTTTCATCATAAGATGGAGAAAGCTTCTCCAGAATTCTTGCTGTGTTTAACATCCGAACATCTTCGAATCGTCTCGCCATCATCTGAAAACCAACGGGTAGCCCTTCATAAGCGCCTGCTGGAAGTGATATTGCGGGAAGACCAGCAAGATTGGCCGGAATCGTGTAAATATCCATTAGATAATAAGTCAAAGGATCGCTTATTTCACCTATCTTAGGAGCTACAATAGGGCTCGTTGGGTTGATCACAAAATCGTATTTCGAGAGAATCTCATTGATTTCTTTTGAAATAAGCTTTCTAACCCTCAGGGCTTTACGGTAGTACGCGTCATAATAGGCTGCGCTTAAAGTAAAGGTCCCGAGAAGTATCCTTCTCTTCACTTCGTCGCCAAAACCAAAATCCCTGCTTTGATTAACAACTTCTTCATATCTATCCGCATCTTTACGCTGTCCGTATCTAATACCATCATAACGAGAAAGGTTCGAACTCGCTTCTCCTGGTGCTATAAGATAATAAGTGGCAACAACATATTTGAGTGATGGAATGGAGACCTTCTCCACGATACCGCCAGCTTTTTCGATAGATTCCACCATTTTCATAAATACCTCTTTTACACTTTCTTGAAGCCCGGGATATTCAATCATTTCCCCAGGAAGGGCGAATTTTAGGCCGGTTAAGTCTTTCGGCTCTTCGTTTTCAAAGTTCAAAGGATGCTCGATCGTTGTGGAATCATCTGGATCGAATCCGATTATTACTTTTGCTACTTCAACGGCATCATCCACACATCGAGTTATTGGACCGATTTGATCAAGAGATGAGGCAAAAGCTACCAGTCCATAACGCGAAACCAATCCATAGCTAGGCTTATAACCCACAACACCGCAAAAAGCGGCAGGTTGCCTGATGGAACCTCCGGTATCACTCCCCAGAGCAAAGGGGACCAAACCTGCAGCTACTGCGGCAGCACTTCCACCACTGCTTCCACCCGGAACTCTATTTGCATCCCATGGATTCTTTGAAGGTCCAAAAGCTGAGAATTCCGTTGAAGACCCCATAGCGAATTCGTCCATATTTGTCTTTCCCATCAATATTGCTCCCGAGTCCCTAAGACGCTTTGTTACCGTGGCATCGTAGACTGATTTATAATTTGATAGAATCTTACTGCCACATGTGGTTTTAGTTCCTCTGGCAAGAATGTTATCCTTTAAGGCGTAGGGAATCCCATTAAGTGGCCCTTCTCCTGAGGTTCTATCAGGATCGGGAATTATCTCTGTAAAAGCATTCAGTTCATCATTGTAGGTGTTAATCCTATCGTTAAAGAAACGAAAAATGCTTTCTTTGTCCTTTAGATTTACGAGTTCTTTTATTTTCATTCGAAGAAATTTATTTGGCAACTGACCCACCTCCCATTTTTACAAAAGTATTGTAGCATCATATATTGAAAAGCTTGTAAAAGCTATCGGGTAATTTTACTCTGAATCATAACCTAACAGGAGTGATGGAATGTTTGAAAGATACAAACACTTTGTGGCGATTGTAAACAATGAAACGCGTGAAGAACTCGAAGACTTATCCGTTAAAAACGGTTTCTTTAACATCTATTTCGAAAACGTGTCTGATGGAGAATGGATTGCCCATCTTTATCTGGTGGCAGATGAAGTAGTTCCCGATTTTTTGAAGGATTTCCCATTCAAATATCTGGAAGATGAAAGCAGCAATAATTGGCATAAAAAATTTAGAGAGAGCTTAAAACCTTTCGAACTCTGTGACGGTATAACTGTTGTCCCGCTTGAAAAACCAGAACCGATTTATCAAAATGATCAGATTGGTATAATTCCTGGATTAGCATTTGGAACTGGGCTGCATGAGAGCACCAGATTAGCAGCCGAATTATTGAAAAAGTTCCTTAAGCCCGGAGACAGTCTGCTGGATGTGGGGTGCGGCACCGGAATCCTTTCGGTGCTAGCGGCAAAGCTCAGGGCAGGGCACGTTGTTGGAATCGATAACGATCCAAATGCCATAGAAAAGACACGTGAGACGTCTAAAATCAACGGGGTATCGTTGAACATACTAGAATCTAATTTCCTTCAGGCTCTGGCTTCAGATGAAAAATTTCATATCATAGTATCTAATATGATCGTCGAGCTTCTCAGCAAGTTCTACGAAGACGCAAAAAATTTCCTTTATGACGATGGAATACTGATACTTTCAGGAATCATCAGTAACAAAGAAGAAAAGTTCACAGAAGAACTAAAGCGTCATTATTTGCTTCTGGAGCGAAAGGCGGAAGGAGAATGGGTGGCTTTAGCAATGAAAAAGAAATAATAAAACTTCAGCTTGGTAGAGATATAGAAAATGATTTTATCGTTGTTAGAAGGTGTAGCTGGGGATATCCGCAGTGTATAAAATCTTCATTGATTACAAATGGAAAACCTTTTCCCACATTGTTTTGGTTGACATGCCCACTTCTCTTGAAGGAAATTTCAAAGCTCGAAGAAAAAGGTATGATTAAAACCATAGAAAGCAGGCTGGAAAACGACGAAAACTTTATGAAAGCATATGTGAAAGCACATAAGGAAACCAAAGATTTGAAAGAACAACTCCTTGCTTCTCTTTCAATAAGTGAATGGCAACGCAATGCCATTATTGAGAGAGGCATAGGCGGCATAAAAGATCTAAAACGTGTAAAATGTCTCCATCTCCAGTTAGCAAATTACATGGGAGGCATAAAGAATCCCATTGGAGAATTGATCTGGAAAATTATTGAACTTCAAGAATGTCCACCAAACGATATCATCTGTGATAGGCTGGTGAATAAATTTGAAAAATAAGCTCCTGGCAAAGGTTCGGGAACTTCCCGAGAAACCCGGGATTTACTTATTCAAAAACAAAAAGGGAGAAATTATATACATTGGAAAAGCAAAAAAACTAAGAAAGAGGGTTTCTTCATATTTTCGTGCTTCAA
Source organism: Kosmotoga sp. DU53 (assembly GCF_001639905.1). Classification (NCBI taxonomy): domain Bacteria; kingdom Thermotogati; phylum Thermotogota; class Thermotogae; order Kosmotogales; family Kosmotogaceae; genus Kosmotoga; species Kosmotoga sp. DU53. The sequence continues at coordinate 12,215 of NZ_JGCK01000014.1, forward strand.
CACACGAACAAAATGGAAAAACAAGAGAACTTTATCAGGAGATTGACGATCTGGAATTCATAGTCGTTCCCACTGAGAAAGAAGCTCTGCTGCTTGAGGCAAATTTGATTTATCAATACAAACCGAAATTCAATGTTCTTCTCAAGGATTCCAAACGTTATCCCTATATTTTTATCTCTGATGATGAATTTCCATACATCTCCATAACAAGAATACGGGATAGAAAAGGTTTTTATTACGGTCCATACACCAGCATAACCCTCGTAAGGAATCTGTTGGACCTTCTCCAGAGGATCTTCAAACTCCGATCCTGTATGGATAATAGAGACTGTAAAAAAGGACGTCCGTGCTTCCTGTATCATTTGAAGATGTGTTCCGCCCCTCTCGCCGGGGAAATTTCCCACGCAGAATACCAGAAGCAGGTTCGTGGATTCATGGACTTTCTCGATGGAAAAACGCTGGATGTCAGAAGACAACTGGAAAGAAGTATGCAAAGACTTGCTGAGAACCTGCAATTTGAGAAAGCAAAAGAGATCCGCGATGTTCTTGTTTCCTTCGATCGTCTTTACAGCAAGCAAGCTGTGGATGTTTCAGAGAGTTATACCGCTGATTTTATTGTTCTTGATTCTGGAATTGTAACATTATTGGAAGTCAGGGGTGGCCTATTGCTCGGTAAATTGACCTTCGATTTTCCCGAAGGAAATTTAAAGGATTTCATTCAACAATTTTATTATGGCCAGAATCACAGAAAACCTCCCGTTTTAATCGTCCCTGGACTGAATAAATCCGAAATCAAAGAAATAGCAGAAGATTTTGAATACATAGGAAATCCAAGGAGCGAAGAGGAAAAACGTTTATTGCTGATAGCCAGTGACAATACTATAGAAGAACTGAGAATTCGATTAAAAGTACAACAATCGTTGAAAATGGCAAAAGAGCTATTGGGGTTGAACAAAATTCCAAGAATTATTGAAGGAGTAGATATTTCACATACGCAGGGGGTTTATACCGTTGCCTCTGTTGTTGTGTTTCGAAATGGCCAACCCGACAAGATGAGTTACCGCAGGTACAGAATCACCGAGCTTAATGAACCTAATGATTTCGAGGCTTTAAAAATACTAATGAGACGTAGATATTCCAAACACCCACCACCGGATCTGCTGCTCGTTGATGGAGGGGCTCCACAACTTGCAGCGGTTCGTGAGTCACTTGAAGAGCTCGGACTGAAGAAGATAGATTTCATTGGATTAGCAAAAGAAGAAGAGGAAATAGTTTTTCCTGACAACAGAGGAAGATTGAAACTTTCACCCGATCATCCCGTTTTGCGATTGTTGACAACGATTAGAGATGAATCACACAGATTCGCAGTGAACTATCACAGAGTCTTAAGAGAGCGAAAGTTTTCAACATCAAGACTCGATGACATTCCCGGTATTGGGCCAAAAAGAAAAAGGGCACTGGTTAGAGCCTTCGGAAGTGTGACAAACATAAAAAAGGCCAGCAAAGAGGAACTCATGAAGGTAATAAAAAATCGAAAAGTTGTTGAACAGATACTTGCATGGACAAAAAAACAGGGGTGAGACAATTTCTCACCCCTGCTTTCTTGAAAGAAAATTACTTAACTTTCTCTTTTAATTCTTTACCGGCTCTGAACTTGGGAACCTTTCCTCCAGGAATCTTGATGGGCTTCTTGGTCCTTGGGTTCACGCCTTTTCTGGGCTTTCTGGTAGCAACCTCAAAGGTACCGAAACCAACGAGCTTGACTTCCTCACCTTTGGAAAGCTTCTCGCCGACGATCTCGATAAAGCAGTCAAGGATTTCTGCTGCAAGTTTCTTTGTTACCCCAGTTCTCCCAGCAATTTCTGCCACAAGCTCCTTTTTGTTCACAGAAACACCCCCTATTCTAGAAATGAGCTGTCGTCGATATTCTAACACTTTTCAAGTAGTCTTTGCAACTATATAAGAGCTGTAAGTCTTTGTTGAAAATGGTTACAAAAAGGGGGTGAATAGAACATTGTTCAAAAGCCATTTACAAACGTTGCTACCTTCTAAGAATTCGTTCTTTCTGGTAAATTCTTAAATTCTTCATCCTTTTAACTTCAAAATTCGTGATCATATAAGAATGCAATTTAAGCCTCATTTCTACGTCCACCAGACCAAAATTAAATTATTTTCAGAAAGATCGTGGATTCGAGAACCTTTGCCAGTCACTCCAGGAAATAGCCATCATTGTTTGGAGTCTTCGTAATGTTAGAATATTGAAAGGATAGAAAAATTGGAGAAGATGTGACTATGCGGTTGAACACAGTTAGAAAATATTACCAGAGCAGAAATGCGAATGGCGCCCTATTCGGAAAGGTTTCCAATATCTACTGGCTATTCGAAGGAAATATTGATCCCAGAATGGATCTTTTTTCCGACAGAGGGTCATTTTTCATTCTTATCCTCAGTGACAGAGTTCTCATAATTTGCCCAACCACAATCTACAGAAGGTTAAAAGAAGAGGTTTTTACCGGTTTTGACTTCGAGTATTTAGAGTATCCCTGGTATGGCGATCCGCTACCCTTACTTGAAAAACTTGGCCACAAATTCGGTACTATAGTAACCGATCTACCGGAACTTCGTGGAGTGAAGGGATATATTGGTGTCGATGACTCTTTCTATTCGGAAAAAATGGTTCTTTCAGAAAGGGAACTCACAAGATTGAGAGCAGTAGGGAAACTGAGTGAAAGTATGCTTTACGAATTCTCTCCAGAGCTTTCTCCTGGTTTAACAGAGATTGAAATTGAAAAGGTACTGAGAGCTCTACTCAATGAAATGGGGCTTGAAGTTCCCTTCATTGGTGTATGTTCCGATGAACGTATCACAAGTTATTCTCAAAGTCATTCCACAGAGAAACGTGTAAAAAGATATCTCAGAATATCGCTTACCACCCAAAAACAGGGATTGCGAGTTTCTCTCACAAGATTTTTCTATTTTGGGACCATACCTTCAGAACTTATTACCGTACATGAAAAGGCCTGCGCTCTTTACGCTCACCTTGCATTTGACACTCTGAACTCTGAAACAATGGAAGAAGTCTACAATAAAATCCATCAGGCATATTCAGTACTCGGGCTCAAAAGAGAAAAACAGGAACTATATGTAGGAGGTCACACAGGATATGTTGACAGAAGTTTTTTGGTTTACACCAGGAATGTAAAGATAAGACCATGTACAGCTTATGCCTATGGGATCGACTACGAAAGTGCCAGAAGTGAAGATACTTTTCTTATTAAAAACGACGGCAACGCCGAATTTTTGACACTAGGAGAAGATTTCCCAAAGATCGTTGTGAAAGTAGAAAACCTGAAGGTTTTTCGTCCGTGGATAATGGAATTGTAAGTTGGGACCGAGAAAAAGCGTTGCGGGTTGTGCGTAAATATCAAGAAACGAGATTCCGAGAGTCCGAGAGAGCTGCTTCGCAGCGACACGAATCCCTTCGGGATTGACACGAACTCATTCTGAGTTGTCACGAACTGCTACGCAGTTGAAAAAACATTTGACGCTCGCGAGGCTGTCAGCTGATGGAGCGACGATAAAGACGGTTGTAGGTTGTACGGGAAGAACACCCTTTTGAAAAGAGTGGCTATAGGGTTGGGGTCTGGGGTTTGAAAAAGATACGCACAACGCACAACCTGTAACCAACAACCATAACTAGCCCTGCATCATTCGCGTCAGCGAATCTAACCCCATTTCCCGCTAGGGATATTGACGTTTAGACCAAAATCTGATATATTTAATGCGTGCACGGGGAGTAGCGCAGATGGCAGCGCGCCTGTCTTGGGCACAGGAGGTCGCTGGTTCAAGTCCAGTCTCCCCGACCAGTAATGCGGCTGTAGCTCAATTGGTAGAGCATCGGCCTTCCAAGCCGAGGGTTGCGGGTTCGAGTCCCGTCGGCCGCTCCAGCGCCCGTGGCTCAATGGATAGAGCATCGGACTTCTAATCCGAGGGTTGCAGGTTCGAATCCTGCCGGGCGCACCATACATACTCCTAATCATGGTGGCTATAGCTCAGCTGGCAGAGCGCCTGACTGTGGATCAGGTGGTCGTGGGTTCAAATCCCACTAGCCACCCCATTTTTTGTGCGCGCCCGTGGCTCAACTGGATAGAGCATCGGACTTCGGATCCGATGGTTGCGGGTTCGAATCCTGCCGGGCGCGCCACTGTCTTTCCCAAGCGCTATCGCACCAGACTCAAAGGAGGTAGCAAAAGATGGAGGTTTTAAAAGTTGCATCCAGTTCAAAACCAAACGCGGTTGCAGGTGCTCTTGCAGGGGTGATCAGGGAAAAGGGAGTTGCAGAAGTTCAAGCCATTGGAGCAGGCGCTGTCAATCAAGCCGTGAAAGCGATCGCAATCGCCCGTGGTTATGTTGCTCCCAGTGGAATTGACCTTGTTTGTCTGCCGTCTTTCGCCGATGTTGAAATCGACGGTGAGGTTAGAACAGCGATAAAATTTGTGGTTAAACCCAAAGAGTAAAAAAACAGGCCAGGTGGCCTGTTTTTCTATTCTACTACAGCAATAAACACATCACCGGGACCTAACGAAAGGTTTAAAGGTCCTGATGTTTTCCATGTTTCATCAACAATATCCTTACCTTTCATGCAAACCTTTAATGTGTGCTCGCCTCTCCAGGTATAATAACCGAGGTCCAGTGTAACGTTCTTCATTTCATTGAAATTGATGTTTCCCACTATGACTAAACCTTTTTCACTATTCCAATACAACATTCCGATAACGTGTTTGTCTTCGGCAAAAAGTAATCTAAGGTTGTGTGGCTCTTTCAAAAGTGCATTCATTGAAATTCGGAGCTGTGAAAGGTGCCTGGTCAACTTACAAAGGTTTTCTTCCGTATTCCAGTGAAGAACGTAATGATCAAAAAAGGCCAGTTTTCCATAAAAAGGGTCCTCAGGTGGAAGAACAAACCTTCCCTCTTCTGAGTTGTCGAGGCCGAGGTTCATAGGCTGACGCTCAAAGATTTCCTGTCCAGCATTGATAAAAGGAATGGTATTGGGTAAAAAGAAATTCAACGCCGTCATAAATTTCGAAAACACCTTCCCATACTTACGGGTACAGGCCCTTGGGGTATCGGGGGTTTCAACAGCTGCGAGAGCTGGTAGTTTTAGCTTCGGCAGGATTTCGTAACAAAGTTCCTTAGTTTTTCCTTCTTCAAATCTCGCTTCCATCCACCAAACATTCCCAAGAATACCATTGTAACCCGAGTCTTTTGCTTTAACATCATTTGACATAACAAGCTCTTCCGCGATTATGGCAAAGGCTGGATCGGCTTTTCGTGCTGCTTCTACAATTTGACGCTCAAGAGCCTCGGGAAGGGCATGCCCCATATCAAGGCGAGCACCATCAACCCCAAAATGTTCATTAAAGTAGGGCATTATGTCTTGAAGCACCTTCCAGAGGCCGGAATTGGGTATGGTCCCCGGGAAAAGAGAAGATTTTATTACATCAAAAAGAATATACGGCGGCTGTTTAGGATCATCGAGATATTTTTTCGCCTCTTCAGGATGGTCTTCATATAATCTGAGAAATGTAATGTCATTCCAGGTTGGCTGAGAGTCATTGATCCAATCCGAGAAACCTGGTGGTGTAATGACTTTGAACTCACGTACCAGTTCCTCTAAAAAATCCTGGTTCCCTTTGTTAGCTTCAACAAAGTTTTCCCAGCGTTGAGGATCCATAACGTTTGGTGCATATCTGAATTTCCTGAGATGTTGTTTTACTATGTCAGAAGAGTAGACCTTTTCCAGATTTTCTTTTGATGGAAGTTCAAAGCCGAGCCCTTCGATTTTCGGCGGAGCGTAATCTTCCAACTCTGAAACATCTATCCAGTAAAACCAATCCGGATGTTCTAAAATTAGGTCCGCATCGCGGGCTGACGTCCGGGGAATAAAATCAAGAATCACGCGAATTCCAAGAGCGTGAGACGCCTCCATAAAAGCCTTGAATTCTTCTTCAACACTGAATCCATCCAACAAAGTATCATGATACCTTGGGTCTATCTCAAAGAAATTTTTTACCGAATATGGTGATCCAACCTCGCCTTTTCTAAATTTGTCGCTGTATTTTGTTACCGGCAGGAAATAAATGGTATTAATTCCCATAGCTTTCAAGTAAGGTAACATGAAAATCATTTTGAGAACTGTGCCGGATTCCGTATACCCCTCGCTGTCGATAGGAGTAAACACTCTCGGATTAAGATGTGGATAAGCTGAGGTCGAACGAATATGCGCGGAATACATGATGCTTTCATTCAGCCATTCAGGGGAGCTTTCTTTGTTAATCTTTGATAATGAAAGAAGGTAATTCTTCCCCTCTTCCATCTTACTCAGAATGTTGCGAATTATACTGTAACCAAATTCATATGGGTTGACATAGATGAACTGACCTTTGAGTCTTACCGTTCCCTCATAATCCCTGGGGAACCATTCGCGAGGTATGGCGTAATCAACTTTGCCAGAATCGATCTTTTCTTTCAAAAAAGCGGCAATGTTTTTAAGATACATTTCAGAAACCTCCCAAAAATTTGGGGCGGCCTGACCGCCCCAAATTACTGGCGGAGGCGGTGGGACTCGAACCCACACGGGGCAAAGCCCCACCGGTTTTCGAGACCGGCTCCTTAGCCATTTAGGATACGCCTCCAATCCAGAAAAATTATATCATGCCATTCAGAACTGTCAATCGAACAATTGATGTTGAGGTTCATAAAAAATTTACTATTCTGCGCAACAGCCGTATGGAAATATGATAAAATAACGAAACGGTGACTACTTTTGCTTGAGATGGGTCTCAAACCCTAAGCGGTACCCAGCTCAGCAAATATTTGTTGCAAGAGGAGGTGTAACTGATGTACGCTATCATCGAAGCATCCGGAAAGCAGTACAAAGTCGAAGAAGGGATCACATTGTTTACGGAAAAACTCAAGGATTTCGCTGAAGGCGATCAGGTTGTATTTGACAGGGTTCTTCTTTTGAAGGACAACAGTGGTGTGAAAGTGGGCAAGCCCTACCTCGAAAACGTTAAGATAGTTGGTAAGGTCGTCAGGCACGGTAGAGGTAAAAAGATCAGAGTCGTGAAGTTCAGACCAAGAAAGAACTACCATCGTGTCAAAGGGCACAGACAGTGGTTCACAGAAGTCCTGATCGAGAAGATCGAGTATTGAGGTGGAGGTGATCTGAATGGCCCACAAAAGAAGTAGCGGAGCTGGAAGAAACGGAAGAGACAGTAATCCAAAATATCTTGGAGTCAAGCGTGGAGAAAACGCCTTCGTTAGAGCAGGGACAATAATAATCAGACAAAGAGGAACAAAGATCCACCCTGGTCAAAATGTTGGTATGGGAAGAGATTTCACGCTTTATGCTTTGATAGATGGTAAGGTACATTTTGAGACTCGCAAGAACAGAAAGTATGTCAGTGTTTACGCTGAATAACCTGAGGCTTTGGTTTTGAAGGGTTATTCTGAAGGGAGGAAGAATGATGAAGATTCAAAAAACACCTATTTGCAAAGTTGGAGTAAGGCATTTTAAGGTAAATACAAAACGTAAAGGTGAAATAGAAAGAGTTGAAAAATTTGTTGTTGCTCCAGATGGAAGCAAACTCGAAAGAAAATGGTATCTTGTGGACGCCACAGATGTTCCTCTCGGAAGACTCGCATCACAGGTCGCAAAGATTTTGATGGGAAAACATAAACCTACCTACACGCCCCATGTTGATACAGGGGACTTTGTTATAATTATCAACGCTTCCAAAGTCAAGCTAACAGGCAAAAAGCTTGATCAGAAGATTTATTACAGGTATTCCGGTTATCCGGGAGGACTAAAAGAAAGAACAGCCAGAGAGATGCTTCAGAAGCATCCTGAACGCGTGATCAAGCTTGCTGTGAAACGAATGCTCCCGAAAACAAGGCTTGGTGCAAAGATGCTTAAAAAGCTTAAGATCTTCACAGGGCCCGAACATATTCATGAAGCTCAGAAACCTGAAACCATCGAATTGGTTAAGTGAGGGGGTTACTGAAGTATGGCAGAAATAGTTGAATATATCGGTACTGGAAGAAGAAAGACCTCTGTCGCTCGCGTTAGACTCAGACCAGGTGAAGGTAAATTCATAGTCAATGGAAAAGAACTTAAAGATTTAAAGGAATATCTGCATAACGATGCATGGGTTAGACATGCTCTTAAACCTGCAGTCTTAACAGATACTCTTGGACGCTTCGATATATTTATCAGAGTGTCAGGTGGCGGATTATCCGGACAGGCCGGTGCCATTAGATTGGGTATTGCAAGAGCCCTTTTACAGTTCAACGAAGATTTGAAACCTCTTCTAAAGCAGAACGGACTCCTTACAAGAGATGCACGTATTGTAGAAAGGAAAAAGTACGGACTCAAAAAAGCTAGAAGAGCTCCTCAGTTCTCCAAACGTTAAGCTTCTTTTTGGTTTCAATGATGGGCCTCGTCGGCCCATCTTCTCTTGGTGGTGGTTGAGTGTTCGATAAGGAGATAATTGACAGAATCAAAAGCTCCATTGATATTGTGGAGCTTGTTGGTCGTTATGTTAACCTCCAGAAGTCTGGAAGTTATTACAGAGGGCTATGCCCTTTTCATAGCGACAGCGATCCATCTTTTTATGTTAGCCCCGGCAAGCAATTTTTCCATTGCTTTGGATGTGGTGTTTCTGGAGACGTGATAACTTTCTATGAAAAAATAGAAAATCTGCCCTTTTCCGAGGCAGTGGAAAAGCTAGCTGAAATCGCAGGCGTTGAGTTACCAAAAAAATATTCCGTCAGAACGGAATACGACAAATATACACAATCCCTAAATATTCTGGCTGAAGCCTATCATAAGGAACTTTTATCGGGAAAACATCCGGATGTCCTTGAGTACCTTTTAAAAGAAAGGGGTTTCTCAGAAGAAACATTGCGTGAATTTCGTATAGGTTTTTCACCAGGAAATCGAACTTTTTTGAAGAAACTGGTGTCAAATTTTGGGGTAAAATTGGAAGAACTTTTAAAAGCAGGCGTTCTGATTAAGAAAAATAGTGATTACTTCGACAGATTCAGCAAAAGAATTATAATACCAATACACAATGAGAATGGAAAAGTTATTGGTTTTGGCGGAAGAATAATACCTGGAGAAACTGGAAGTAAGTACATAAATTCACCTGAAACGCGGTATTTTGTTAAAGGTCGAGTGTTGTTCAATTTACACCGAGCAAAAAAGAGTGTAAAAGAACTTGATTATGTTGTCATAACAGAAGGTTACTTTGATTCGATGGCGCTTTATGAAGCCGGAATTGAAAACAACGTAGGGGTTCTTGGAACAAATTTAACCCGCCAGCACTTAAAATTACTAAAAACCTATACAAACAATCTTCTTTTTTTAATGGACTCTGATAGTGCTGGAAAAAATGCAACTCTCCGTTCACTCGATCTAGCTGAAAGCGAGGGGTTTTCAACCGCGGTAGCAAAAATAACCGGCACAAAAGATGCCGGAGAACTCTTTAAAAACGAGGGACCAAAAGCCCTAGTGGATACACTCAAGAACGCGATACCCGGCGCAGTATTTCGAGTGGATTATCTCGCGCTAAAGGTAGATATTACTACCCCCCAGGGAAAACAAAAACTTCTGGAATTCCTGATTCCCACATTATCCAGGTACCTCCAAAGAGCGGATAATGCGGGTTTCCAGCTTACAGTCAAAGCTATTTCTGAAAAAACAAATCTCCCCATCAAGGAAATAATAGCCGTGGCAAAAGGAAGGGAGAAACCACAAAAGATTTTAAGGGAACGAAGTACTTTTAAACTCAAACAAATAGAAAAAGACTTGCTAAGCATTTATTTTGGGCATCCAGAATTACGAAGCGAGGTCGCAAGAGTAGTTGATTTTTTAGAAACGTCAGAAGCTTTCAGGTATCTGGTGAAATTTATAAAGAAGAATCAGGACTTCAACGAGATTATTGATGAAATAGACGAAAAAATAGGACCTTCTCTTATGGAAGCGGTTGAATATTCTACCGATATTTCGATGGCACGTAAAATGTTAAAAGATATCGAGACGCATGTTGATAAAAAAATAATTCGCGAACAAATTGAGGAAATAGATAGAAAACTTAGAAAAGTAATCGATCCAGCTATGAAAGAATCACTGATGATTCGTCGCATGGAACTCACAAGGTTACTAAAAAGAACCTTGAAGGGTGGTGAAGCTGATGGCAGATAAAAAGAATAGGGCAAAAATGGTGGAGGAACCAAAAGAAAAAAACTCTTCACAAAAGAAAGCAACTGAAGTAGTCATGCTTTCAGACAAAGAGGTTCAATCACGAATCAAAAAACTCGTTAAATTGGGAAAAAAGAAGGGTTATATAACCTATGAAGATATAGACAATGCCTTTCCCCCGGATTATGAGGGATTTGATTCTTCATTGGTTGAAGTAATCTACGAGGAATTAGAAAAGAACAAAGTTCGAATACTGGAGAAAGAACCCACCGAGGATCAGGAAGAAAGCGGACAGGAAAATCCGGCCGAAGATATAGAAACACTTCTCGAAAGTGCTCCAGAGATGTATGACAACATATCTCTAAAAGATCCTATAAAGATGTATCTGAAAGAAATTGGCAAGATCCCTCTGTTAACACCAAGTAAAGAAAGAGAATTGGCAAGGAGAGCACAAAAGGGTGATAAAAAAGCGAGAGAAGAACTTATAACAGCTAATTTGCGTCTCGTTGTTTCTATCGCCAAAAGATATATAGGTAGAGGCTTATCTTTCCTTGACCTTATACAGGAAGGAAATATAGGTCTCATAAAAGCTGTTGAAAAATTCGATTGGAAGAAAGGATACAAGTTCAGCACCTATGCTACCTGGTGGATCAGGCAGGCAATAACCCGTGCTATTGCTGACCAGGCAAGAACTATACGAGTTCCCGTACACATGGTTGAAACCATCAACAAGGTGAACAAGGTGATCCGTGAACATCTTCAGGAACACGGAGAATATCCAACGGTTGAAGAATTGGGTAAATTAACAGGAAAAACCCCGGAAAAAATAGAAGAAATCCTTGCTGCTTCAAAAGAAACCGTTTCGCTCGAGTCACCTATCAGCGGTGACGAAGAATCCACCATGGGAGATTTCGTTCACGATGAATCTATCGAAAAACCCGAAGAAGCAGCAATAAAAATGCTCCTGCGTGAGCAAATCGACGAAGTTTTAGATACTTTGAGCCCGAGGGAAGCCATGGTCTTGAAAATGAGATATGGTCTTCTCGATGGAAAAACAAAAACTTTAGAAGAGGTTGGACAATTCTTTAATGTTACCAGAGAAAGAATTAGACAGATTGAGGTTAAAGCTTTGAGAAAACTTAGACATCCGTCAAGAAGCAAACAGCTCAAAGCACTGCTTGGAATGCTAAATAGCTCAAAATCAGAGTAGCGCGTTTTGAATTCTATAAGCAACGTCCCCTTAATTTGCGTATCATTGATTAGAAAAAAGGATCAGATATAATCGGGTTGAGAATAAAGGGGACGTGATAAGATGGTATTTAAGAAAACCTCCAAAAACATCTCAACAAGCCCACGAATCGTAGCACAGATCGATTTGATAAAAATGGCAAAAAGTGGCGACAAGCAAGCAAGCGACGAGGTTTTGAGAAGGTTAGGTTCAAAAAATGATAAAAGAGCTGAAGAAGATGGGCAGTCTCAAAGATGAGGCTGCTCTTTATTTAAAAAATTTTACATTAAAAGTAAACAACGAAGTCAAACTTGAAAACATATCTCTGGACGTAAAACGCGGACAGGTTGCTTTAATCTATGGTACCAGAGGTTCAGGAAAGTCCCTTCTTCTAAGGGCTTTTTTGCACCTGAATGAAGAAATCTTCGAAGTTGTTCAGGGAGAAGGAGAGATTTGTTTCTTCGGAAAATCTGTTCTAGATATTGAAAGAAAGCTTCTTCGCAAAGAAATCGCTTACGTAGATACCTCTTTCCTAAATGCCATAAGTTTTTTTTCTCTTCACGAGTTTATGCGATTATTGAAAGGTGATCATTTTGTTATAGAAGACCTTTCTGATGAAGAACTGGATCTTCTGAAAGTACTGGAGATTGATGACCTTCTTATTGGAGATCCTAACGTTCCCCTTGGTGTTTTTCAACCTTTTCAACGGCTGGCGCTTCTTATATATTCTACCCTCGTCAGAAATCCCCGGGTAATTATACTCGATAGTGTTCTGGATCATCTTGACGATGAAGTATGTACCAGAGTGAAAAATCTTCTGATCGATTCAAAAGGTGACAGAACTATCCTCCTTTCAAGTCGCTATGTATTCAGGTTTCTGGATGTAGCGGATTTGTTGATATATCTAAAAAGTGGTAAAATTTTATATGCCGGAAGTACGGAAGAATTTGTGAAAGGAAGCCATTCAAGTTTCTAACGGTATCCGGATTCGGAGGTGTGTTACTTGCGTGTTCTTACAGTAACGCTAAACCCTGCTCTAGACAGGGAACTTGTTGTTGAGAACTTTACAATAAACAACCTGCATCGTGTTAAGAACCAGAAGTATTCCATAATGGAACCTGGAGGAAAGGGAATAAACGTCTCACTCATTCTGTCCGGATTTGGAATCCCAAGTATAGCCATGGGATTCATTGGAGGATATATAGGAGCTGTTGTCGAAAGCAGATTGAGAAACCTAAGCGATCTGGTTACGACAAATTTCATCAATGTAGAAGAAGAAACAAGGGAAAATATAACGATTATAGACCCAGCCAGCGATACCATCACAGAAATCAACTCCCAGGGCCCATTTGTGGATAAGCGGGATATCGACAAGTTCATGAAGCGTTATCTTGTCAGTTTAGGCAGGGTAAATGCAGTCGTTATATCTGGAAGTGTTCCTCCGGGTATTCCGGAAGATTTCTACTATTTACTAGGTAACACGGCAAAAGAAGCTGGTAAGCTCGTCGTCTCTGAATCTATTGGCCCCTGTTTTGAATATGCCGTTAAAAGAGGCGCTTTCACTGTTGCCAGACCAGACTTAAGAAGTGACCAGAAGCTTTTTGGGCAGGATTTAGAAGACCTGGACGATTATGTAGAAGCAGGTAAAAAAATTGTTGAATCGGGGGCGAAAATGGCTATCCTTTCTTATGAAATCGAGGGTGATGTTATAGCCACCGAAGAAGGTGTCTGGTTTTTCAAAACCCACGAACACGTGGAACGTTCACATCTACTTGGGACAGGAGATAGTTTTGTTGCCGGTGTGGTTGAACATCTGTTGAAACATCCACACGATTATCTAAATGCAGCAAAACGCGGTATGGCTGCTGCAATAACGGAAGCAGCATATTTAGGAAAAGAAAGAATAACTTTGGACGATGTTGAAACTAACCTTACTGCTTTTGACATAAGTAGGTTGAGGTGATTTGATGAAGGTACGCGATGCGATGATTCATGATGTATCAGCGGTTTTTGAAGATGAAACGATAGAAGATTTCATAATCACGTGTTTGAGAAAAATGCGCACGGGGTTACCGGTTGTTGATGAAGAATTCAGGGTGGTTGGATTCATAAGCGAAAGCGATGTCATAAAATCGTCACTCCCAAGTTATTTTGAATTACTCCAGAGTGCCTCTTTTATCCCGGATACCCATCAATTTGTGAGAAGACTGGGAGACATAAGGAACGATCCTATCGCTTCACATATGGTTTCACCAGCAATCGCTGTGAAACCGGATGATACGCTTATAAATGCAGCCGATCTTCTTATAAAAAAAGGATTAAAAACCCTACCTGTCGTGGATGATGACCACAAACTCGTAGGGATCATAACCCGCTTGAATCTCATTTATTCGGCCCTTCAGGGGCGGGTACTTGAATGAAAGAAATCGTTTCCTTTTTTACCTTCGGTTGCAAACTCAATCAATATGAAACCGAAGGAATGGCGGAGTTATTGCAAAACGATTTTATGGTTACATTCGACTCGGAGATCGCCGATATTTTCGTTATCAATTCCTGTACAGTAACCGCAGAAGCTGAAAGGAAACTCCGGCAGCTATATAGAAGGCTTAAAGCAAAGAATCCAGGTAGCAAATTTGTGATTGTGGGTTGTTATTCAGAACTTTCAGCGGGAGAGCTGAAAGATCTTGGTTTTGACCTGATTCTGGGGATCAAAGATAAATTGAAAATTAAAGAATTCCTTAAAGAAAATACTGAGAACACCTGCATAAAGGATTATTTTCAGGTTACAAAGGGTCCTTATGGAAGAACCCGTGCATATATTGGCATACAGGATGGATGTTTGAACAATTGTTCATACTGTCGAATAAGATTGGCCAGAGGAAACAAAATCATCAGCAAACCCCCTGAAGTTGTTGCCGAAGAATTAAAAACACTCGTTGAGCATGGGTTTCAGGAAATAGTGTTGACAGGGATAAACATAGGTTTTTACGGATTTGGAGAAGGTTATTCCCTGATTTCTTTATTGAAACAACTGGTAAAGATCGAGGGAGAATGGAGATTAAGATTAAGCTCTCTCGATCCGAGGCTCGTTTCAAACGAATTAATCACGTTTATGACCGATAACCCAAAAATAGCTCAGCATGTTCATCTTTCTCTTCAAAGCGGTTCAGATAAAGTTTTGAAATCGATGAATCGTAATTACACCACTAACGACGTCGAACAGATTGTAGCACTCTTCAGATCCAGGAACAATCGTTTTTCTTTTACCACGGATGTCATAGTGGGATTTCCCGGTGAAACCGACACGGATTTTGTAGAAACACTCGAATTTGTTAAACGTATCAGATTTTTGAAAGTTCATATATTCAGATTTTCTCCACGTCCCGGCACCAAAGCTGCCCGCATGAGCAATCAAATCTCCGGGAATATTAAAAAAGAGCGAGCTACTGTCCTGAAAAAGGTCGCATTAGAAGCATCAAAAGACTATCTTAATGAACATGTTGGCAAGGAAAGCACTGTTCTTATTGAAAAGAACGATGGAATTTTTAGCTACGGTTACGACGAATTCTATATCCCTCACAGGGTTACCGGAAGCATAGAAAATGGTTTTGTCAAGGTACAAATTGGTGGCATAGAAGAACTGGAGGCTTTTTCGGATGTTGAATTATCTTGCAGGTCAGTGGCTGTCCGATGAGGAAGCCACCATAAATGTCAAAAATACTGGTATTTTAACAGGAATCTCCGTATACGAGGTTCTAAGAACCTACAACGGTCTTCCTTTTGCTGCAAAAAAACATTTTGAAAGGTTGAAAAAATCTGCCGATTATATGGGGATACCCCTTCCGATAAATTTCGATGAATTTCTTGAGTTGCTCTTAGAAGGTGTGAAGAAAAACCACAATAGCAGCGGTGAAGAACTTAGAATTAAGGTAATTCTTGTACAGAGCACAAATAATTTCTCCGAGATAATAGTCCTTTATGAAGAATTACCAAAGGTTTCTTCTGATGTTTATGAACTAGGAGTAAAAGTCGGGATATCGAAATTCATCCGTCCATCGGCAGCACTGGTTCCTTCAATAATCAAAATCCCGGGAGCACCATGGAAGGTTTTAACCCGCAAAGCCATGGGCGTCTATTACGATATGCTTCTTTTAAACGAAAAAGGAGACCTTTGTGAGGGAACTATATCCAACGTTTTCCTTATAAAAGATGAAAAACTCATCACTCCAAACATCGAATCAGGCATTCTACCTGGCATTACAAGAGAAAACGTGATAGGTCTTGCTAAGGCAATGGAAATTCCGGTTGAGGAAAGAACAGTTAAAGGCTGGGAATTATTCACCGCTCAGGAAGTTTTTTTGACTCATACCAGTGCTGGCATTGTCCCTATCAGAAAGATTGAGGACAGGGTTTATATAGAAGATTTCGCTGATGGAATAACGCGAATTCTACTTGACAACTTTGAGGGATTTATAATGACGAATGAATCCAACTGGGAAGGTCTATCAAAATGAAATGGAATCACCAATCACTTGACAAAATTTTTGAATCACTTTCCGGGAGTAATCCCTTTTTTAAAAAGTTGAAAGTACTTTTACTGCAAAATAACTGGGAGAAGATTGTTGGAACTCCCAATGCCATGCATACACAGATTGAGAATTTCTTCGATGGAAAGCTGTTCGTTTCGGCTGATGATGGTGTCTGGTTGAATGAACTTCGTATGAGAGAAAAGGAGATTCTCAAAAGAATCCATGAAGAACTACACGGAGATTTCGTAAGAAAGATTATTTTTATCCCAAAAAAGTCAAAGTAACTGGAGGTGCATCTATGTCTACTGATTACAATGCGCAAAGTATTAAGATCTTAAAGGGGTTGGAACCGGTTAGACAGAGACCGGGGATGTATATTGGTTCCACAGGAAAAGCGGGACTTCATCATTTAATATATGAGGTTGTTGATAATAGTATAGACGAAGTAGTTGGAGGTTATTGTGATTATATTAAAATAACGATCTTTGAAGATGGAAGCGTCTCAGTTTGGGACAATGGTAGAGGAATCCCTGTCGACATTCATCCCGAAACAGGTACAAGCGCTCTCGAAGTTGTTATGACCACCCTTCATGCTGGAGGTAAGTTCTCAAAAGACAGCTATAAAATAAGTGGTGGATTACACGGTGTCGGTGTCTCAGTGGTGAATGCTCTTTCAGAATGGATGGAGGTAAAGGTCTATAGAGATGGAAAAATCTACCGCCAGCGCTATGAAAGAGGAAAACCGACGACTCCTGTTGAGATCATAGGTGAAACGGATAAGAGAGGATCACTGGTTGCTTTTAAACCAGATAGCCTGGTGTTCACAACTACAGATTTCGATTTTGATATCCTCGAATCCCGTTTTAAAGAACTTGCATTTTTAAATCCCAGAGTTACCATAGAATTCGAAGATAGGCGATACGACGAGAAAAGGGTTTTCCATTTTGAAGGCGGTATTGTAGAATTCGTTAAATATCTCAACAGGAAAAAGACAGCAATAAATAAAGAGCCCTTCTATATTGAAGGAACATACAATGATGTGAAGATCCAGCTTGCTATGCAATACACAAATGCTTACGATGAAAATATCCTGACCTTTGTAAACAACATTAAAACCGTAGAAGGTGGAACACACCTAACTGGCTTCAAGACCGTTTTGACAAAAATGATGAATGATTATGCAAGAAAATTGAACGTGTTGAAAGACAAAGATCCAAACCTTCAGGGTGAAGATGTAAGAGAAGGATTAACGGCCGTTTTGAGTGTGTTCGTCAAAGAACCACAATTTGAAGGCCAGACAAAAGCTAAATTAGGAAATGAAGAAGTATACGAGGCTGTTATCAAGGTTTTAAGAGATAAACTTCCAGAGGTTTTTGACTACCATACGAAAGAGCTCAAAGCCATAATCATCAAAGCACTCGACGCGGCAAAAGCCAGAGTAGCTGCAAAAAAAGCGAGAGAAATGATCAGACGAAAGAATGCGCTTGAAAACACAACTCTTCCCGGAAAGCTTGCAGACTGTACTTCAACGGATCTCGAAACTACTGAACTGTTTATAGTGGAAGGAGATTCTGCTGGAGGATCTGCAAAGCAGGCGCGCGACCGGGAATTCCAAGCTATTTTGCCGTTAAGAGGAAAGATTCTCAACGTAGAAAAATCGAGCTTTGAAAAGCTTCTTAAGAATGAACAGATAAATAATATAATCGTGGCTATCGGAACCGGAATAGGAGATGACTGTAAACTTGAAAACCTGAGGTATGGAAAGATTATAATAATGACAGATGCCGATGTTGACGGTGCACACATCAGAACATTACTTCTCACCCTTTTCTATCGATACATGACTCCATTGATAAACGCAGGTCATATCTATATAGCTCAAGCACCTCTATATAAGGTTGAACTTAACAGAAAGAAGTATTACTTCTATTCAGATGAAGAATTGGAAGAATTTCTCAAAAATAACGACGGCAAGAAGGTATCGATACAGAGATACAAAGGTCTTGGAGAAATGAATCCAGACCAACTCTGGGAAACTACAATGAATCCCGAATCCAGAAAATTGATAAAGATAGAAATGGAAGATGTAGAAGAAGCCGATAGAGTCTTTACTATTCTGATGGGAAGCGAGGTAGAAGAAAGAAGAGAATTCATTGAAAGGCATGCTTTGATGATAACCGAACTTGATGTATGAACTTAGAAGCGAGAGGTTTTATACTTCTTTTAATTCTAGCGGTAGTTTGGACCATTGGGTTAATAAATTTTGTGGTGGAAATCTACTTTACCAGAGCTCATGACATGAGAATTTTAGTGGTAGATAATCGCTCGGTTGAAGTGGAATTTCCAAAGGTTTTTAAAAGAAGCTGGAATACTGATATAATAGTTCCACCAACCACTGAGTTTATTTCTGAGGGTAGGGTGTACCTGCCAGAAGCAGATTATATAGTCTATTTTCTTGATCGTTATTACTGGGCGTCAAAAGAACTGGTACTTCTTGATTTTGCTGATGTTGAAGCAGTTTTTTTGAATCCTTGTGATATCTGGACTTCATTTTCGTTTTGAAGATGCAGGTTATGTACTGGCGAATGAAAACAGCGATCTTATACTAAGAGTGCTCAAATCGTTGTACGGCAGGCGGTCTATTTTAAGAGAGCTTTCAAACATAGATTTTGAAACAAATAAGATATTTCTCAAACGAGGAATCACCATTCAGGTCTTTGATTGGAGAGTAGTAGAAGAAAAACCGGAAATAATACAGAATCTGATCGATAATGCGGAAGATAGGAGTAAATACCTTCTCATGAGTGACGGAAAAATATTGAGAGTGAGGTGAAATAGATGCCAAGGGGGAAAGAGTACACTGTTTCAATTGACCTCGGTACCAATACGTTAAAGGGGGTTGTGGTCAGTTCAGATCCTTCTTCACAACTTCAACTTGAAGCTTATGGAAGTGTAAAGTCCGTCGGTCTTGATAAAGGCGAAGTAAAAGATGCGGTGGCTTTAAAGCAGTCGATCCAGAAACTTGTAGACGACCTCACCGGACAGCTGGGTAAGAAGGACATAGTGGCTGATTTCAGGCTTTGCTTTACCGACGGTGAGTATGCTGTTATGTCTGAAATCGTTGAAGAATCGATTTCAGACGACAAACCTGTTGTGGTAACTCAGGAAATCATTGATGAATTGATGGCAAAAATCACTCAAGATAAGCTAAAAGACAATAAAAACATTCATATGAAATATGTGAGAAAGTACATTATCGACGATGAAAAAGTGGTCTTCAATCCGGTGGATATGCTTGCAAAGCAACTAAAAGTTGAAATGGTCTTCGTTTCAAGCGAGGGAAAATCAACAGAGGTTTTCAAACGACTTTTCGAAGAACTTCTCGGTACAGGAGATTTCCTGATCTTCCCATCCTTAATATCCGGTGCTGAAGCAGTCCTAACCGACACCGAAAAGCAACACGGTGTTGTTTGTGTGTCTATCGGGCATGCTTTTTCTGAATTAGTAATTTATAGAGAGAATCTACCGATTTACGTGTCGCGTATTCCTCTTGGAGTCAGGCATATCGTTAGGGATATCGCTCTGGTTCTCGGGACCTCTCTTGATGAAGCTGAGCGATTACTCGTAACACACGGCTACGCAAGCATGTATCCTCCATCAGGAGATAGTGTCGTAGAATATTTCGGATTAGATGAGAGAACACGAAAGAATGTTTCAGTGAGAAAATTGTCCACTATAATCTACGCACGTGTTAAAGAACTTTTAAATAAAATCAGACGGGAGATTCAATATTCCAAAGCCAATTATCCAGAATTCGCCGAAGAAGGAATCCCAGGTGGAGTAGTCTTTACAGGCGGTGGTGCCAAGTTAAGGGGATTGAGCGACACCGGAGTGGAATCTTTGAAAATGCCAGTAAGGGTAGGAACCTATGAAACCAGTTTTAATCCAAGAATAGAAAATGCTCACGACGTCGTGAACGATCCCATATTCAGTAGCTGTCTCGGTAGCCTGATCGTTCAGGACGCTGTGGAAACCGGAATAGAAGAAGCTATCGGAAAGCAAAAAAGAAGAGGCTTCGCTGATTTCATAAGGTCTTTGTTCTTTGGAGGTGTTGAGGATGAGCTTTGAGATGAGCTACGAAGGAAAAGAAACTGATGTGAGACTTCCTGCGATAAAGGTTATTGGTGTTGGTGGTGCTGGCGGTAATGCAGTAAATAGAATGATCTCTGAAGGAATACATGGGGTCACTTTTATCGCAGCAAATACCGATGTTCAGGTACTCGAAGGCAATAAAGCAGAAATTAAAATTCAGCTTGGTAACCATCTCACACGCGGTTTGGGAGCCGGTGGAAATCCGGAAATCGGTGAAAGGGCTGCAGAAGAAAGTATAGAAGAGGTAAGAAAAGTTCTTGAAGATACAGATCTTCTTTTCATAACGGCAGGAATGGGTGGTGGAACAGGAACTGGAGCCGCTCCAATCGTTGCATCCGTCGCCAAAGAGATGGGAATTTTAACGGTAGCTGTTGTAACCACTCCGTTCTTCTTTGAGGGAAACACCAGATTGAGAGTAGCCAGCGAAGGCTTAAGAAAGCTCAGTAAATCTGTTGACACTTTAATCAGAATTTCAAATAACAAACTGTTGCAAGAACTTCCACCTGACACCTCCATTGTTGAAGCTTTCGCCAAAGCCGATGAAACCCTGCATCATGGAATTAAAGGTATATCGGAATTGATCACGAAACGTGGTTATATAAACCTTGATTTCGCAGACGTTGAATCCGTGCTGCGCGACGCCGGAACGGCGATGCTTGGAATAGGTATAGGTAGAGGTGAAAAGCGCGCCGAGGAGGCTGCAAAGGCCGCACTCGAAAGCAGGCTCCTTGAAAGACCAATTGACAATGCTATGGGAATCATTCTCAATGTCTCTGCCAAGAATATTACCCTGAGAGAAATGAACATCGCCGCTGCAATCGTCAGACAGAACTGCAGTGAAGATGCCGATGTTAAACTGGGTTTAATTGTCGATCAGGAAATGCCAGACGATGAACTGCACGTAACCCTCATAGCAGCCGGTCTTGAAATGGAAGAAAGCGAACTGTTTGGTGAAGCTTCCGATATACCTGCTATTTATAGATTCGGTCTGGATACCCATGAAGAAGAGGAAGGTACATGAGGGTTTACAAACGCCTGGGTGAGCTTTTAACAGAGCGGGGCTTGATTACTCCTGAGGTTCTTCAGCAGGCCGTAACAATACAAAAAAAGGTTGGCAAACCCCTCGGTGAAATACTCGTAGGGATGGGATTGCTATCCTGGGAGGATATCTACACCGCTTTATCCAAACAGTACAACCTGGAACTCGTTGAAGAACTTCCCAATATGGTACCGCCTGAGTTATTGAAACTTGTTCCACGTTCTGTGGCAGAACGCCTTAAGGTGGTTCCAATTGAGTTTTCCCCGGAAACCAACACGCTCAAAGTCGTTACTCCGGATGTTTTGAAAGTCCCTCAGATTGAACGAGAACTCTCTTTCCTTACAGGAAACAAAATCAAGGTAGCACTTACTCCCCCACCAAATTTTGAGGCACTGTATAGAGCAAGTTATGAAGAAGCATCTTCAAGTGAAATTATTGAACACACCTTCGATTTAGAACCTTCAGAAGAAGTGGTCGAAGAAGAAGAGGTTACCAGTGAAGAAACACCTGTAGGAAAGTTCATAAACGCCCTTCTCGAAAACGCGATAAGAAGTGATGCAAGTGATATTCACCTCGAACCTTTTGAAAAGGTGGCAGTGGGAAGATTCAGGATAGATGGAATTTTAAGGAAGATACTGACCTATCCTAGACGTGCCCATAACTCGGTGGTTTCAAGAATAAAAGTCATGTGTGGTCTTGATATATCAGAAAAGAGGCTTCCACAGGACGGTAAGTTCTTCATTCGAAGGGGTGGAGAACAGTACGATTTCCGTGTATCCACAATGCCAACGATCTTTGGCGAAAAAGTCGTCATGAGAGTTTTGAGGGTTTCCAACGCAAAAAAGAAACTCGAAGAGCTTGGATTAAGCGATTACAATTTAAAGAGGTTTAGAAAGCTTCTGGAAGCTCCCCACGGAATAATATTGGTTTCCGGACCCACAGGTAGTGGTAAATCCACGACGTTGGTGGCAGTCTTAAACGAAGTAACATCTGAAAAGGTGAATGTTGTTACAGCGGAAGATCCTGTTGAATATACAATAGAGGGTATAACTCAGTGTCAGGTAAACGCTGAAATTGGTTTAACTTTTGCGCGCTACTTGCGTGCTTTTCTTAGGCAAGACCCGGATGTTATAATGGTAGGTGAAATCCGTGATAGAGAAACAGCGCAACTCGCCATAGAAGCTTCGCTTACAGGTCATCTTGTCTTCTCCACGATTCATACCAATAGTGCTCCTGGAGCTGTCGCAAGATTGGTCAACATGGGGGTTGACCCATTTCTTTTAAGCGCTTCTTTGATTGGGGTAATTGGCCAAAGACTGGTCAGAAGACTTTGTAGTAATTGTAAAGTAAAAATCCCGATAAGAGAAGAAATCCTGGAAATAGCAAGCAAAATTTTCCCAAATAAAAATGAATTCTACGAATTCGTACCCGGTTCTGGATGTAACGAATGCCGGGGAATTGGATACAAAGGAAGAACCGGTATTCATGAGGTTCTTATTGTCAATAACGAACTGAGGGATTTAATGGTTAGAGGTGCTTCTGAACACGAACTTAGTGAAGCTGCAAAAGCGGCCGGGATGAGAACCCTTTATGAGGACGGTATCGAAAAGGTCCTGCAGGGCATAACATCAGTCGAAGAAGTAAATAGAGTCGCAACCGAACTGTAAACGTGTGAGCATACTAAAACATAAATTTGAAGGAACATCATAACCGGCTTAATTGGCTTTAGAATGAAATTACCGCTCCATGAGCGGTAATTTTTTTTCTGATATGATTAATTTGAAGGTCTAGATAGAAATTAATAAGGAGGGTCGTATATGGCGTACAGAGTTTTGGTTTGGGGATTGGGTGCCATGGGAAGCGGCATTGCCAGGAACATTCACTCAAAATTAGAACTGAAACTTGTCGGAGGCGTGGAAAAGAAGCCGGAAGCTGTTGGAAAAGATATTGGAGAATTTCTGGGAATCGGGAACATAGGCGCAAAGATATACGATGATCCGGAAAAAGCGATTCTTGAAACTCGACCGGATTTAGTTGTGATTGCAACAAATTCTTTTGTTCGAGAGGTTATGGAGAAAATAGAGCTTGCGGCAATAAACCATGTGGATGTGCTCACAATAGCGGAAGAAATGGCTTATCCTTTTTATTCCCATCCTGAGGAATCTACTATTATTGATAACATAGCAAGAAGATATTCTATCAGTATTTTAGGAACAGGAATCAATCCTGGTTTTGTCCTTGACCTTTTGATTATCGCCATGACTGGCGCTTGTTTGAATGTAGAACGAATCGAAGCAAAAAGAATAAATGATCTGTCGCCATTCGGAAAGACCGTTATGGAAACCCAGGGCGTGGGAACAACTCCTGAGGAATTCGAAGAAGGATTAAAAAACGGGACCATTGTTGGACATATAGGCTTCCAGCAATCAATAGCTATGATAGCTGACGCTCTTGGTTGGGAACTCACCAAAATTGAAGAAATTCGTGAACCTATCATTTCGAAAACCGAAAGGAAAACAGCGGTTGCTCATGTAAAACCCGGTATGGTTGCCGGTTGTAAGCACATTGGGAGAGGTTATATTAACGATAAAGTCGTTATTGAATTGATACATCCCCAACAGATTCTTCCACAGCTTGAGGGTGTAGAAACTGGAGATTATATAGATATTTACGGTGATCCAGAAATACACCTTTCTATAAAACCAGAAATCCCTGGGGGCAAAGGAACGATAGCGGTGGCAACAAACATGATTCCTTACGTTATCGAGGCCGAACCAGGATTCCTCACAATGGCAGACCTTCCCGTTCCGCGAACCTTGCTTAAAGATCTTGGGAGGTGATTCCTGTGGAAGCCGTTCGGGGTCAATGGGTCCAGATACACAAAATAATATTGAAACCAGGCGAAAGAGCCCCACAGGTTCCCGAAGATACTGCAAAGGTTCCCTTTGAACTGAGAGTAAAGGGATATCTTCAAGATGAGAAAGCGGCAATTGGTGATCTAGTAACGATAAAAACACCGATCGGTCGCGAAGTGAAAGGGCAATTAATTGATATTGAGCCAAGATATACCCATGATTTTGGTGATTACGTTTCAGTGCTTGACGAAGCAGGAGCCGAACTTCAGGAACTGATGCGTAAAATAAGCGAGAGTGATGAAAGATGAAAGAACTGTCATATGATGCCATAATGCAACGCAAAAACGAAATAATGAAGAAATCTGTTGGGATAGATTATGGGAAATACACGATTTCTGACATAGCTTTTGATTATGAAAGAATGATGAACGAAGTCGCTCTAGATATAGATACGGTAACGAAAAATACAACTTGAGACAGGCGTAGGAAATACCAACCTCATAGAATTAAAAAATATAACCAAATTGGTGAGGTACATTTCGGAACCCGGGAAAGGGGCAAGGATATTTGTCAAAGACGAAGCAAGTAACCCATCTGGTAGTTTCAAAGACAGAAGAGCTTCTGTAAGTGTGTATATGGCAAAAAAGCTTGGATATGAAGGGGTCATAGCCGCCACTAGCGGTAATTATGGTGCTTCTGTGGCGTCACAGGCAGCCAAGCGCGGGTTGAAATGCATCATTGTTCAGGAGACATACGACAGCAACGGCATTGGACAACCTGAAATTCTCGAGAAGGGACGTGCCTGTGAAACCTATGGTGCAGAAGTGGTCCAGCTTACCGTAGGACCTGAATTGTTCTATTATTTTCTTGTATTACTGGAAGAAACAGGTTATTTCAATGCATCACTTTACACGCCATATGGAATCGCAGGTGTGGAAACCCTCGGTTATGAAATAGCTTTGCAGTGCCGTGAGCAAATTGGATGTGATCCTGATTATGTGGTTGTTACCCACGCTGGTGGTGGAAATCTGACGGGTACTGCCAGAGGGTTGCTCAAAGCAGGCGCTAAAAACACAAAAATCGTGGCTGCAAGCGTTGACTTACATGGCCTCCATATGGCGAGTGACAGAGACTTCAATCGAAAGTCTTTTACAACCGGCCACACAGGTTTTGGAATCCCCTTTGCAGTGTATCCTGATAGATCTGATGTTCCCAAAAACGCCGCCAGGGCTTTGAGGTACATGGATAGATATCTACTGGTAACTCAGGGTGAAGTTTTCTACGTTACGGAGATGCTGGCACGTCTCGAAGGAATGCAACGTGGCCCTGCTGGCAACACATCCCTTGCCGCTGCGATTTCTCTTGCAAGAGAACTTCCCAAAGACAACATCGTAGTGGTTCAGGAAACGGAATACACGGGAGCTGGAAAATTACCAAGTGCTCAACTAACTTTTGCTAAAAAGATGGGGGTTGAGGTCGTACGGGGAGATCCGCGAAAGCTTGACAAGCCAGGTAAACGGATCGTCATTCCTGAGCATCCATCACAATTGAGAGCTCTTGATGTTGATTTGCAAAAACTGAAGAAATCCTACATCAAAGAATTGGTTAAAAGAGGAATAAAACACCTGGAAGAGGTCGATATTGAGTTTCTGGCTGAGGATCTCAAAACAACAAGAGAAAACGTAAAAACTCTCTTCGAGGAGGTAATCAAAGATTATGGTACAGAGAGCTGATGATTTTAAGGAAAGAAGTAAGCGTCTTCAGAATATGACCGATGAAGAATTGGACAGGTATTTCTGGGAACTCGCTGAAAAAATTGTTGATCCTTTGATCAAGCTCGCCAGTACTCACACTAGTCCATCAATTGAGCGCTCGGTTCTATTGAGAATGGGTTTCAATAGTTTAGAAGCCAAAGCAATAGTCGAAAAAGTTGTTGATATGGGATTACTGGGAAAAGGTGCTGGTAATATCGTTTACACCATTTCTCAAAAAACAGGAAAATCCATTCTCGAAGCTGGAAGAGAGCTCGCAGCCGGTAAGTACTGGGACCTTGTTGAAGAGAGTTTCAAAGGGGTGGGATCAAAATGAGTTTACCACCAAATGAAAGATTGAATGTTGAAGAGATCCTTAAAGATTTAGAACATTACAGACCGCGAAGAAGAGGCTGGACGTGGAGAAAAAAACTTCCAGAAGGTACAAAAATAGGGGAATTTACTTATGATCAAATAAGTGAACCTTTGAAAAATAGCGTTCCCCTACCAGCTGCTCATCATTTTGGAAATATCGATCCTCAACCCGATGTGGTCATAACCTCCGAGATCGCTTCCGGGAGGTTCGAAGATGATATTCGCAGGATGAGAATGGCGGCGTGGCATGGTGCCGATCATATCATGGTCATACGTACGCTTGGCCAGAGCCATATGGATGGTCTCATAGAAGGTACACCTGAAGGTATTGGAGGTGTACCTATTACCAGAAAACAGATACGGGCCAGCAGAAAGGCACTGGATATAATTGAAGACGAAGTTGGGCGTCCAATAAACTTTCACAGCTACGTTAGTGGTGTTGCAGGACCTGAAATCGCTGTGCTTTTTGCCGAAGAAGGTGTGAACGGTGCGCATCAGGATCCCCAATATAATGTACTTTACAGAGGAATAAACCCGATAAGATCCTTTGTGGATGCTGCGGTTGCGAAAAAAATAATGGACATGGGCAAATATGCTGCAGATTGACGGGGCTCACAACGCGAACGCCTCCGCTAAGATGGCCTGGAAAGTGATGCCGGAACTTATCGTTCAACATGCGATAAACTGTATGTTCTCTTTAAAAGCAGGCATGAAGAAAGAAAACATTGCTCTTTCAACCGTTCCACCAATGGTTTCTCCAGCCCCCGAATTTAAGCTGAACTTCATTTATGCTCTTACAGTGAGAGAATTGTTCAAAGGATTCCGTTTCAGAGCTCAAATGAATACCAGATACATCGAGTCCGACCTCTTTGATGCTACAAGAATACACGTTCTCGATACCCTTATCTCCAGGTTGACCAGTGCAGATTTGCAATCCACTATCACTCCAGATGAAGGAAGAAATGTGCCGTGGCATATTAATTCCGTAAGAGGTGTTGAGACAGCAAAACACACGCTTATAGCTCTCGATGGAATAAAAAAATTCCTGAAGGTCAATGAGGAAGAAGTTAGACCCAGAATAAGGGAACTAAAAATGCGTGCCATACTCTTTATGGAGGAAATACTGGAAATAGGAGGATATTTTGAAGCGGTAGAACAGGGCTTTTTTGTTGATAACGGGTACTACCCAGAAAGAATGGGTGATGGAATAGCGAGACCTAAAGATGGTGGAATAGGAGCCGGTAGTGTTGTTCCGAGAGATCCTGATTACATGGCTCCTGTTTGTGAACATTTCGGTTATAACAACCTCCCCGAAGGTATAGAAAAACCATGTGATCTCATCGGTGGTTGTACTTTCCATAACCCTGAAAAAATACAGTTTATCGATGAACTGGACGAAAACGATAACGTTACTAACAGAATTCAGAAGGTGATAGAAGAAAGAGAAAAGGGCTTCATTGGTCCAGAAGTAGAGTGGTGGGGTGATGGCTGGATACAGATAGACATGACTATTCCTGATGACGAAGCTCACGCAGAAGCCGCTGCAATTGAAATTTGTAAACGTTTGGGGTTGGAAGAACCCACAGTGATAAGCAAAACAATCCTTCATCCGGTGGAGGGAACCTATATCGAATTGAAAGCGCGTGTTCCATTTAAAGTGAACCGAAATGAACTCGAGCTTCCAAAAAAACCCGAAACCCTCCCGGAAGAGGAAATATTCCAATATGTTTCCAAACACCCAATAAAGGTCGTCGCTGGCACCGCAGGCAATGATGAGCACTCAGTAGGTTTAAGGGAGATTTTAGACATAAAACATGGTGGAATAGAAAAATATGGGATCAAGTACACTTACCTCGGTACCAGCGTTCCACCGGAGAAATTCATAGACGCTGCAATAGAGACGGGTGCTGATGCTATCCTTGTTTCTTTAATAATCACTCACAACGATGTGCACGTACAAAACATGAAAAAGATTCATCAACTCGCCATCGAAAAAGGAATCAGGGATAAAATAATTCTCATAGCCGGGGGAACGCAGATAAACAACGATCTTGCTGTTAGCTGTGGTATGGACGGCGGATTTGGTCGTGGCACCAAAGGCATTCACGTTGCGAGTTTCCTTGTAAAAAAACTCAGGGAAAAGCACTCTAATTAAAAAATTTAACCTGCTCAATACAAAAAAGCTCCTCACTTTAAGTGAGGAGCTCTTTGTTTTATCTTCAAATAATTACTTCACAGAATTCATTATTCTAGAAGTGTAATTCTATCTTCACTTTTTTGGTGTTACTGCTTTTACAACCCCTGCAGCCAGAATTATTTTAGTGATATCGCCAGCTATAAACGGAATCGTTCCCATCCAGAGAAGTTCCTTCATTGTTATAGGGTTATTTTTAACAAGATTAAGCCAAATAGCCAGCTGACAGAGTCCCAGTCCATGGACTATTACAAAGTTTGCAACAACCATTAATCCAAGCATAGGAACGAAATTTCTGGACTTTGGATACCTGTCGCAGAAATATCCAATGAACAAAGCCGCAAAGATAAAACCAACGAGATAACCACCCGTCGGTCCTGTAAGGTGATGGATTCCTCCACTCCAGCTTGAAAACCATGGTATTCCCGCGGCTCCGAGCGTAACATAGATAGCCTGACTTACTCCTCCCCACCATCGACCAAGGAGGATCCCTGCCATCAAAACCGCAAAGGTCTGGCCCGTCGCTGGAACGGGAGTCCAGGGCAAATAAAACTTTACCTGTGCCAGAAGTCCAGTCAAAGCTGCCATTCCAATAGCAAGTATAAGTTTTCTTGTTACCGTTTGTTCTCTCGGCCATTTAAAAAGTTTCTGTCGTACTTCAAAATAATGTTCGGTAAGAGCCAATCCTCGCATGATTTACCTCCTCGTATTTGTACATTTCGGGAAGCATTCAAAAAGAAATATAACATACTTAAGATTACATCACCGTAGATGCAAACTACAATCAAAGAACCATCCAGTTAATATTTTCAGGTTTTTTCCGCAGGTTATTCACCAATTATTTTTACAAGGACTCTCTTATCACGCATTCCGTCAAATTCACCATAAAATATCTGTTCCCATGGACCAAAATCCAATTTTCCATCGGTTATTGCTACAACCACTTCACGTCCCATGACTGTCCTTTTGAGATGGGCGTCGGCGTTGTCTTCAAAACCATTGTGTTCGTATTGGGAATACGGTTTTTCGGGTGCAAGCTTTTCAAGCCAGCGTTCAAAATCGTTGTGAAGCCCGGGTTCATCATCATTGATGAAAACACTCGCAGTTATGTGCATGGCATTCACCAGACATAGCCCTTCTTTAACTCCGCTCTCTCTAACACATTCCTCAACAAGGGGCGTGATATTTATAAATTCTCTTCTCTTTCTTGTGTGAAACCAGAGTTCTTTTCTGTAACTTTTCATATTTTCCCTCCTTTAACTTTCATACTTTTCATATTATAACGATTATAATGCTGTTTTGAGAAAATGCTCATAAACACCTTTAATTAAAGGATATGATTGTCGAAAGAACAGCAACTGTCATCAGCCAAAACAAAGTTTTCACCGAATAAAAATTGGGGAATCACTTTATCAAGAGATGTGCTCACCATATTAAACCAGTCATCATGGGTGTTATAATACCGCGGGAGGTGGTGCTTGTGAGAACAATTATTTTTGTGTTTTCCATTATTATGATTTCCTCTATTGCACTGGCAGGTATTTCCGTAGGGTTGGATACTTTGATTGTTTCCAGTTATTTTATCGAACCTGATGCAACACCCGTAAGTACTGTACTGGTAATTGGTCTTGATTTTCAAATGGACTTTGCGCGTTTCTTTAAAGTCGGACTCACCACACCAATCTTTGGAGCCTTTATTTCAGATGAAAGTGATATCACACCTATACCCCCGGGATTTCTATGGTATACATATGCTGGTGTTAAACTGCCATTTAGAAGATTCTATGCTATGGCAGACATTGGGACCGTCCTTGCTATAGGAGGTTTTGTTCCCGAGTCAAAATTCCTCAGGGTAGGCGGAGGTTTCTATTTTGGCCCACGAAAATTTGTTGAATTAGCTACGGTAGCAAAGCTGGAAGAACTCCAGGAGTCACTGGGGAAAATATTTACATTTAAGATAGGCTATCAATTCTAAAAAACGTCCGTCGGTAGGCGGACGTTTTTTGTTTTTTTCAGCGCTTATTGAACGTCAACAGATTTTACCCCACCAATTCTCGACAATTTATCGAGATTCTTCTTCAATATATTTAAGGATTCATAGGGAATACCTATTTCCAAAGAGGTTTCGTTTCCTTCGGTATCAATGCCAATTGAGGTAACTTCTACTTCTAAGCCTTTCAGTATGTCCAGCAAATCCGTAAGCAAATAAGGCCTTCGTTCTGCTTCTATAAGTAATTTCCATTTTTTCTTCCCTATTAGGAAATCGATTGGTTTAAAAAATATCACAACAAGCAAGATGATCAATGTTACCAGTGATGAAAGCAGATACTCTCCAGAACCAAAACCCATTCCAACTGCAGCCGTAACCCATAAAGTTGCAGCGGTAGTTAATCCTTTCACTGAAAACCCTTTTTTCAAAATAGTTCCAGCCCCCAGAAAACCTATACCAGAAACAATTTGTGCTGCTATTCTTCCAGGGTCTCCACCGTTGACAGCAAACACGGTCACTGATAATTCCGTCAGAAAAGCCGCTCCCACTGATATAAGTGCGTGAGTCCTGAGCCCGGCCGGCCTTTGAATCCTTTCTCTCGTGAAGCCTATGAATGCACCGGCAATCGTAGCAGCTACAAGTCTGAAAAAAAGATCCAGAATAAACATTATTGTTAACCCCCTTTTATAAGACATTATAACCTAATCTATCAAAGACAAAAAACATGGTCATCAAATGATATAATTAGTTAGGAATGCCAACTATAAGAAATAAATTACCACTTTTATTGACCGCATTGTTCAGATTCATGGCGGTTCTGAGTTTTGGTATGCTTCTCCAGCTCAGATTGAGAGAGCTAGGTGCATCTGTTTTACTTATTACTTTACTATCAACGATCAGAGGAGCAATTACTACTCTGAGTTCACCCGTTTGGGGTGCGGTTTCAGACCACTTTAAAGAACGAAAACTTTTTCTTTTATTGAGTTTGGGTGTACCTACCCTGCTATATCCCATCTACGCTATCCTGGATATTCCGTACACTTTTATAATCATCGCAGGTGTAATAGCCTTCTTCTCTTCAGGTTATGATCCCATAGCCATGGCTATGAGTACAGACCTGGCAGATGGCTCTCTTGTTTCAACATCACATGAATTAGCTCTATTAAACTCAGCCAGTTCGATAGGGATGTTCTTAGGAAGGGTTTCACTTTCAGTTCTGCTTCTATGGCTCTCGGTGAAAAACACGATTTTGTTTTTCTCTGCTATCTCTCTTATGGCTTTTATTCAGGCTTTTTTCATTCCTGAAAAAGCTAACACTCCTGAAGTTGAACGGAGAAAGAAGAGAAGTTTCATCTTTCCTTCAGCAATTTTTGACATTAATCGTATGAAAAGAAACGGTCTGTGGGCGGTTTATCTTGGAAGTTTTATAAGACAATTCGGAATTGCAGGAACAACCTCTCTTATAGCCGTTTACATGACAGAAGTTGTGGGGCTCTCTAAATCTCTTGCTGTGCTGTTATCCGGATTGAATCCTTTACTTCAGATTTTTTCGCACATCTTTTTCGGAAAAGTTATCGGAAAGATAGGTTCCAAAATAAGCCTGGTGATTGGTATTTACCTTTCAGGTATTACACCTCTCTTCTTTGCCCTGTCAAAAAATTGGGTGCTGGTTGCCCTTGCTTATCTTTCGCTTGGTGTCGCTTTTGGGGCTTTTATAAATGGTGCGGCAACGTTTATCACATTGAATTCACCCCAACATAAGAAAGCAGAATTTCTCGGGCTCTTGAGATCGGCAAGGGCTCTTGGCTTTATGCTTGGCCCTGTTACCGCAGGTTTGATCGCCGAACATTCTTACGCGGCTATGTTCATTTTTATGATGACAGTTACATTTTTCAGTGGTACCATGGTTTTGTTATTCAGTAGAGAAAACCCTGAAGACTAAAGTGGGGCCAATATGAAAGAGTTCAATCGAAAACTCTTAAGCATAGCACTGCCGATTACCATTCAAAACCTTATATCTATGAGCCTAAATCTCGTTGACAATCTCATGATCGGGCAACTAGGCTCGGCTGCCATTGCTGCCGTTGGTCTCGTGAACCAGATGAACTTCGTTTTAATACTCTTTCTTTTTGGTGCCAGCAGCGGTACTGGTGTTTTCATTTCACAGTACTGGGGAAATCGAGATCTCAAAAACATAGGAAAAACTATCTCAACACGTTTTGAAGATTACCTACGTGGGTTGGATTCGTATTTTTCATGTTTGCTTTTCTTCTTCCCACAGCAGATCATAAGTTTCTTCTCCAGGGATATTACCGTCGTAACAGCCGGCGTTGCATACTCAAAAATAATCTCTTTTACAACGTTTCTGATACCGTTCACCTTTGTGATGGCGATGGCACTTCGGACAATAGAAAAGCCAAAGATACCAATGTATATAAGTTTCGTGGTTCTGGCTTTCAATACCGTCGGCAATTACCTTCTTATATTCGGCGTTGGCCCTTTTCCGGAAATGGGTGTGAAGGGTGCAGCAATCGCGACTCTTTTATCAAGGCTCATAGAGTTTTTTCTTTACCTGTACGTCCTGCTTAAACCGGTAACTGCCTTAACTATATCGAGGCATGAATTTCTGGATTTCGATACGGTTTTTTTCAGAAAACTCATGGTTGTCGCTCTGCCGGTAATCGTGAACGAGTTACTATGGAGTGTCGGCATGACAACCTATTCTTTCATTATGGCACGTATAGGAACCGAAGCGCTAACTGTAAAAAACATAGTTAGCACTCTGGAAAGCTTCGGCTTCATCATTTTTGGCGGGATGTCAGCAGCAACTGTAGTAATGGTAGGCTCAGAGCTTGGAAAGAAAAATTACGAAAAAGCTTTTAAGAATGCTATCAAGTTGTTAAATCTAATGGTGGTCATTGGAGTAATAACAGGAATCGGGATTATCTTGCTGTCACGCTTTTTAATAAGAATGTACAATGTCGAAGAAGTCATAAAATCGACCGTAGTAATGGTGATGATTATAGTGGGATTAGCACAGCCTGTAAAAATGTTCAACGGCCTCAATATAGTCGGTGTACTGCGAAGTGGTGGAGATACAAAAACAGCAATGTTTCTTGAACTCTTCAGTCTATGGGGAATTGGGATCCCGCTGGTTGCTCTAAGTGGTATAGTCCTCAAGTGGCCATTGCCCTTTGTGTTTTTGATGATGCTTCCGGAGGAGCTCTTCAAAGCTTCTCTGGGTATGTTAAGAGTCCATTCGCGAAAGTGGCTGAGGAATGTGATAGATTGAATACTTGTTATTTTAATAAGTTTAAATCAAATTTTCAGAAGTGATATATATCGCTGTTCGAAAGAATGATAGAATATATTGAGAATAATTCTCAATAAGCCCAAAAAGGTGATGCCAATGAAGATAAAGTTATCCGAACTTCCAGAAGGCGCGAAAGGAAAGATTCTGGAGTTGTACATTCCAGTTGAGCTCCGGGAAAGATTGTTTGGTCTTGGATTTGTTGAAGGAGAACAGATAGAGGTTCTCAAAAGAGCGCCTTTGGGTGATCCGGTAGTTTATAAGATAAAGGGATCTTCCGTAACATTACGAAACGACATAGCCTCGAAAATAGTGGTCGATTCTTCCATATTTCCTCTTTACTATGCTGAACCGGGAAAATATAAGATCGTCAGGATTTTTGGAGGGCGCGGAATCCTGATGAAATTGCAGCAAATTGGATTAATTCTAGAGAAAACCATAGATGTTGAGAAGAACTCTTTCGGTAAAG
This sequence comes from Kosmotoga sp. DU53, assembly GCF_001639905.1. NCBI lineage: Bacteria > Thermotogati > Thermotogota > Thermotogae > Kosmotogales > Kosmotogaceae > Kosmotoga > Kosmotoga sp. DU53. The sequence continues at coordinate 46,371 of NZ_JGCK01000014.1, forward strand.
TTACAATATTACTGGATGGGAAAAAACACGTCCTGCCCAGGGGTCAGGCATTGAAAATTCTTGTTGAGGAGTTCAAATGAAAGCAGATAACAGATCACCGCAGCAAAAATTCAAACCCATAAAAAAAATTCCAGAAGATAACGGTAGTATAATACCTACAAAACGCTTATCGGTGGCGCTGCTCGGTAATCCTAACGTTGGAAAAACCAGCATCTTCAACGCGCTCACCGGCGCAAGGCAATACGTCGGGAACTGGCCGGGGGTAACCGTTGAAAAGCGCATCGGGATAATGTACCACAACAATATAGAATTCAAAATCACCGACCTTCCAGGTACCTATACACTTTCCGCAACAAGCCCTGACGAGAAAATCGCCCGTGATTTCCTTCTCTATGAATCTCCGGATATCGTTATTGTTATTTCAGATGCCATAAACCTTGAACGGAGCCTGTATCTATTGCTCCAGGTTTTAGAATTGCGCGGTGATGTAATTCTGGTGATTAATGCTATCGATGAAGCAAAGAAAAGCGGCATCTATATAGATAAAGCAGAAGTAGAAAAACATCTTGGAATCCCCATTGTCCTTACCTCCGCAGTTACAGGTGAAGGTATTCCCGAGTTAAAAAACATCATGTCAAAGATGAAAGAAGGTAAGGTACATGTGCACTATGTCTTTGACCATGAACTAGAAGAGGAAATCAGCCGAATTTCATCCATTCTCGTTGCACGTAGAGAACTTAAAAACTATGATGCAAGATGGTTAGCGATAAAAATCCTGGAGGGTGACGCTGAAATCCAAAAATTAACGGGGATTGAAATCAACAGGGAATTTTCACAGGAACTCGCTGTAACACGATATCGTTTTATAAAACAAATTCTGCGAGACGCTTACAGCAGAAAAACAAAAACAAAATGGGATTTAAATACAGCCATTGATCATGTTATAACCCATAAGTTTCTTGGCCTTTTGATATTCCTGATCATAATGTATTCGGTCTTTCAACTAACCTTTAGCTTTGGAGCTCCTTTTTCTTCCCTCATTGAGGAAGTAGTAGAAGGGTTAGCGGGATTTTTTTCGTCTCTTATTCCCGTTCAATGGCTTTCATCGTTGATCTCCGATGGAATCATAAGTGGTGTGGGTGCTGTTCTTGTTTTTGTGCCAAATATCTTCATTCTCTTCCTGGCTCTCGGAATCCTTGAAGAAAGTGGATATCTACCAAGGGCGGCATTCGTCATAGATCGAATAATGTACGCAATGAAACTCAGCGGACGATCCTTTATGTCCATGATTCTCGGTTTTGGCTGTAACGTTTCATCGATAATGGCAGCACGAGCTATCAACGAGCCTCAGGAGCGGATAACCACTATTCTTGTTTCACCTTTCATCAGTTGTAGCGCTCGATTGCCTGTTTATGTTCTGATCGCAGGAACTTTTTTTGGTGCAAAAGCCGGGTTGGTTGTGTTTTCTCTGTATATTTTGAGTATCGTTTTCACGGTCCTGTCAGCGCTGTTTTTCAATAAATTACTTTACAAAGGCAAACCCGCTCCCATGATAATGGAACTTCCGCGCTACAGACGTCCTACCGTAAAATCACTGCTCATCTACACATGGAACAGAGGAAAGCATTTCCTTGAAAAAGCGGGAACAATCATCTTTGCAGCATCGATCATCATTTGGTTCTTATCATACTTTCCCTCAGCTGGAAATGTGCACGATAGCTATGCTGCTATACTTGGAAGAGTTCTTGAGCCTCTTTTCAGACCGATAGGATTCAGCTGGCAAATCGTTACCAGCCTCGTGTTTGGTATTGCGGCAAAAGAGGTAATCGTTTCAACTCTCACAATGTTTTATTCAACCGGTGCAAATCTGGATGGAGGAACTCTTACACTTGTTAATAGCTTAACCCCGCCTACGGCCTTTGCTTTCTTGATATTTGTTCTCCTTTATGTACCTTGCATAGCAACTCTTGTAGTTATGAAAAATGAAACAGGTAGCTTAAAATACCTTATTATCTCTGTTGTATACAGTTTCACACTGGCATACGTTATGGCTCTATTGTTTTCTTTCATAGGAGGTTATATTCTATGAAAAACTCCCGGATAAATGTTTTATTATGGCTCATGGGTACTCTTTATTTTCTGCTTGGCCTAAATACTCTGCTTGGTTTCTTTCTCGCCGAAAAAGATTTAATGTTTGCAATTATGCTCATGGTAAACGCCGCTATTTATCTCTTTGGCCTGCTGGAAAATCCCGAAAATCTCAATAGAAGAGCCGCTCATCTTCTGGTTGGAAGCTTCTTTTCCTTTCTCATCTCACTCTTCAAAATCTTCATACTCATAGGGTTGTGGTTGTCGGGAATTGTGGAGAATATGTGCATGTTATCCATTCCGGTTGCCAATATTCTCGTGATTTTCTCGGGAATTGTAGCCTCTTTCATCTACGCTGCAACGCGTAAATTATTTGATTAAACCCTCATGAAATAACATATTAACCAGATTCAAACAGGTTTATCACTTTATGTGGTAATATGTTTTGTGTTTGGAGGTGATTATGATGGCAAAAATTTTTGTCATAGATAACACATTGAGTATCAGACGATTAATGAAAGACATCCTTGAAAGAGAAGGATACGAGGTTGAGAGTTTCGCAACCGCCGAAGAAGCTCTTCATGAGATAGAGAAAAATGAACCTGACCTGGTGATGGTAGATTTGAGATTACCATCTATGGATGGTATTACCTTTATAAAAACACTGGAAGAGAATGGTTTCATTTTCCCGATTGTCGTTGTATCGGATATTACTTCGCCGGAAGCCATTACCGAAGCTTTCAGACATGGGATTTGCGATTTTATCAGTAAGCCTTTTTCGCCTGAAGAAATTGGAAGTGCTGTAGAAAGATGCATCAAGAATGATGAAAGTCTCCAAAAACGCGCCAGAGAAATAGAGCGCATGCTGGAAAAAAGTGACTTTAGAAGGGCATTGAAACATATAAGCAAATTGTTTTCCGATTTTCCAAACTCTGCTTATCCGCATTTTCTTTACGCTTTGGCTCTCAAAGAATCAAGACGCGGGGAAGCAATACGTCATTTAAAAGCAGCTTTAGCTCTTGAACCAGGCTTTATGAGAGCGAAAAATGAACTCGAAAAACTTGAAAATTCCGGGGATGGTGAAAAATAAATGCCAATTGTCAAAGGTGCATTGAAAAAGAAAGGGTACTTCGTTGTTATCTTCGGTTGTGGAAGATTGGGATCGAGAATTGCCAACTGGTTATCTTCAACAGGGAACAGCGTTGTGGTTGTGGATAAAGACGAAAGAGCCTTTGATGCTTTGTCTTATGAATTTACCGGATTTAAAATAGTCGGGAATGCAAACGAACTTGAAACGCTCAAACTTGCCAAAGTAAATAAGGCGGATTTCGTTCTTTCGCTCACTCCTGACGACAATACGAATATAATGGTTGCTCTGGTATCAAAGGAAATCTTTGGTATTCCCCAGGTAATCGCACGTGTTTATGATCCGAACAACCTTGACATGTTCTCACAGTTTGGGATAGAAATAATATGTCCTACTTTGCTTGCGGTTGATAGTGTAAAGTCGGCTCTTTCATTTATGGGCGGTGAGGAAAAATGAAGGTAGCTATCATTGGTGGGAAAAACCTAACATACTACCTGGCAAAAGGATTGATTTCACGTGGCTACAGAGTTTATGTCGTCAATAAAGACGAAGAGTATTGTGTTGATCTTGCGAAACGTCTGAAAAAAGTTACCACAATCGTCGGTGATGGGGCTAGGCGACATGTTCTTGAGCAACTTGAACTGAGCGAAGAAGACCAATTCATAGCTTTAACCCCCAATGACCAGGATAATCTCATAGCCTGTCTCACTGCACAAAGATTACTCGGGATCCGAAGACCGATAGCGCTAATTAACGATCCTGATAACAAGGAAGTTTTTGCAAAAATGGGAATCACCGCTGCCATAAGCCCGATAGAGATGATTTCCATGACTTTAGAAGATAGCCTTTTCCGGGAGCAGATTACGAACCTTATACCAGCGTCCGAAAAACTCTCTGTTTTTCGGATAGATCTGCACAGCACAGCACCGGTAATAGGAAAAATGGTGAAAGATCTGGAACTTCCTGAAGAAAGTGTAATCGGGGCGATTATCAGAGGCGACGAGGTTATAATACCCCGGGGTAACACGCAGATTTCCGAAAACGACACTCTCATAGTTCTAAGCAATCCCGCTGTTCAATCAAAAGTTTTTGAAGCGTTATTGGGAGAGGTATAAATGTATCCAAAGGCATTAAAGAAACGATATAAAGTGATTTTTGGTTACATCGGGGAACTCTTTGTGTACTTTTCGGTCGCGCTTTTAACGCCCTTAATAATAGGAATCTGGCATCCTGAAGAATTTTCAAACGCCGAACCGTTTATTTATGCTGCTTTGATCAGTTTCCTCTTCGGTATGGCATTCAAGCTGTGGTTGAAAGTAAAACCGGGTACGCCACTATCCGTCCAAGAAGGAGCTATAATCGTCGTTTTCGTCTGGATCTTTGGCATAGTTTTCTCAGCTCTTCCTTTCGTTTTTGGAAACATTCTAAATTTCTCTCAGGCCATATTCGAATCAACCAGTGGTTGGACTACAACAGGTCTAACTCTTGTGGATGTAACAAAGATTCCAAGAGTTTATTTGGTTTGGAGAAGCCTGATGCAATTTCTCGGTGGTGCGGGGTTCGCTATCATAATGATGTCAGCTATTTTGGGACCTGGAGGATTCGGGCTTTACCACGCGGAAGGTAGAATCGACAATCTCGTTCCAAATATAAAGAGCTCAGTAAGAAGGATATTGCTGATTTACTTCACTTACGCAATTGGCGGAATAATAGCTTACAAAATTGCCGGAATGAACTGGTTCGACGCTTTTAACCATTCGTTGACAGCACTCTCCACCGGTGGGTTTTCAACCAGAGCTGGATCGATCGGTGAATTCAACAGCGTGGCTATCGAAACTGTTACAATAGTTCTTATGATACTCGGAACAACAGGATTCGGCATTCACTATACTCTCTGGAAAGGAAATTTCAAGGCTTTCGCAAAAAATGGCGAACCGAAACTCATGGGCTTAATACTTTTATTCTTCACCCCCATGTTGATGTCAACCACTTTCAATATGTTAGCGGCGAGTTCTTCAAGTTCTTTCAGGTTAGCAGTCTTTCAAGCTGTCTCAGCGCTTACAACTACAGGATTTTCAACGGTTGATTTCACTAATTGGGCTTCAAAAGGACTTTTTACCGGTCTCTATCTTCTAACGCTCCTCATGATTTTCGGTGGAGACATGGATTCGACCTCAGGTGGGTTGAAACAATACCGTCTTTACGCGCTCATAAAGCTCATAGGTCTTGAAATAAAGAAGTTCTTTCTCCCCAAGAATGCTGTTGCCGTTACAGAGATCTGGAAAGGGGAGAAAAAGCGTTATATAGATTCTAACCTTGTGAAAGAAATCCTCATAGTGTTCACTATGTATTTCTTGACCTATACAATCGGCACTGGCATAATCAGCGCTTACGGATACAGTCTTGCAGACTCGGCTTTTGAATTTGCCTCTGCTTTGAGTACCGTGGGGCTTTCCGTAGGCATTACCCGTCCGGATGCTCCATTGGGCATCATCTGGACAGAAACCATTGGCATGTTCCTCGGAAGACTGGAGTTTCTTGTCGTAATATTCGGTATAACAAAGATGTTCAAAGATGCCTTTTATATAGCTACCGTTCGTAAAAGGAAAGCTACGGAGGTGTAACCATGATAACCAGAATAAAGGGAACACAGGATGTGTTTTTCGAAGAGATAAAATACTGGCACTACATCGAAAATACTATCCGAAAGATAACAAAGCTGTACGCATTTGAAGAAATCCGCACACCCATTTTTGAACATACAGAGCTCTTCAAACGAAGTGTTGGTGAATCCACCGATGTTGTACAAAAGGAGATGTACACCTTTAATGATAAAGGTGGGCGTTCTCTCACTCTGAGACCGGAAGGTACAGCAAGCGTGGCAAGGGCTTACGTTGAAAATGGTTTTATAAACAGGGGTTCCCCCTTGAAGCTTTTCTATGTAGGTCCTATGTTTCGCTACGAAAAACCTCAGGCAGGTAGATTGAGGCAGTTTCACCAATTTGGTATTGAAATACTGGGTTCGCATGATTCAACCGCAGATTACGAGGTTATAGAACTGGGGATAAACTTTCTGAAGGAATTGGGAATAAGTGGCACTAAATTGTATATAAACAGTGTTGGTTGTAATAAATGTAGACCTAAGTATAACGAGGTACTAAAAGATTACTATTCGGACAAGCTCTCCACGCTTTGTGATGATTGTAAGCGGCGATATAACACAAACGTTCTCAGACTTCTCGACTGCAAAATAGATAAAGAAGTGGCAGAAGGTGCTCCATCGATACATAATTACCTTTGCGATGACTGCAAGATCCATTTCGAACAGCTGCAGTATTACCTTAAATCGAGAAACCTGGATTATGAAGTCGATCATAAGCTGGTAAGAGGGCTTGACTATTACACAAAAACCGCTTTCGAAATCAGATCAAACATGTTAGGAGCACAGGACCAGGTTCTTGCCGGGGGCCGATATGACGGACTTGTAGAATACATCGGAGGAAAATCCGTGCCTGCTGTTGGTTTTGCTGCCGGGATGGAGAGAATGATTCTTCTATTAAAAAAGATGGGAATTGAGCCGAAGGTTGAAGAACTAAATACCGTTGCCATTCTTCCCATGAATAAAGAAGCCTTTGTAAAGGCTTTCGAATTTGCAGAAAGGCTCAGAAAGAAAGGAATATCTACTTTTGTTGATGTTATGGAACGTAACTTGAGAAATAAATTCAAGCACGCGAGCAGAATTGGCGCAAAAATTGCCGTTGTTATTGGTGAGGAAGAATTGGAAAAAGGTTTTGTTACCATAAAAGTCATGGAAGAAGGCAGTCAATATACGGTGGATTCGGACTGGATGGCCGACTACATCTTCAAGAAACTAAAAGAATTATAGGCATTTTTGGTTGTTCAGGAGAGCATTTTAAAGATAAACAATGATAATCAGACTTAACTGTGTACAAAAACCTCTTGTGGTGTGTTATCATACTTACGAGGCATGATGACTCCGCAGGAGGGATTTTTTATGAAAAAAGAAAAGATACTGGAGTTTCTAGAGGCTTCCCCAACAATCCAGGATCTCAGGAAGTTTGCGAAGATGTTAGGGTTGAGAATCAAGCGAACCATGAGAAAAAGAGACCTCATACGCCTTTTAAAAACCGAAGCAAACAAAATGAAAGACATTTCGTCCGTAACCTCAAAAATCAGTACGCCCGAAAGCAAAGATCAACCTCATCTTCCTTCGAAACCCGAAAACTTCGATCTCCCCAACTCATACACCAAGGATAAATTGGTGATGCTTCCTGTTAATTCCAGATGGGTCTATCTCTACTGGGATTTTTCCACAGAAACTCAAAAACGCGTCTTTGAATGTGGAGGAAAACTTGTTTTGAGAGTGTATGATGTTACAAACATAATTTTCGATGGTTCTAACGCCCACAAAATCAAAGAAATCACGCCTTCCGGAAAAACTAACAACTGGTATCTTAAGGTTGATTTTTCTGATGCTAATTACCTTGCAGAAATCGGAATCATAGAGAACAATAAATTTACCCCGCTTATAAGATCAAATATTGTAAGAACACCTGTCGCTTTTCCTAAATTCAAGGAAAAGGAAGAATGGTTGATATTGAACAATCAGGAAAAGAAAGTTGTAAGTGCTCTCGAATCCGAAAAATTTCGCAAAGCAGCTTTCCCATTTGAAAACAAACCCACAAGCTTCTCGAACCCTTCCTCTGAAGAATTTTTAAACTATCTATTTCGTTCAATAAGCGGGAGGAAGGAATTATGAAAAAAGGTTATTTTGTTCTGGTGCTTCACGCTCATCTGCCATACGTAAACCACCCAGATTTTCCTCAATTTATGGAAGAACGATGGCTCTTTGAAGCAATAACTGAAACCTACATCCCCCTTCTACGAGTTTTCGAAAAGCTCGAACGTGATGGAATCAGATTCAAGATCACAATGAGCATCACTCCTCCTCTAATGGAAATGCTGGCTAATCCTGATTTAAAGAAAAAATATCAAGAGCATTTAGACAAGTTAATCGAGCTTTCCAAAAAAGAGGTTGAAAGGACCTCCAAAGAAAATCCAAAAAAGCACAAAATGGCTAAATTTTACCTTCAGGATTTCACAAACATAAAAGAGTACTACTCAAGACTCGATGGGAATCTTATAGGAGCCTTTGCAAAATTTCAGCAAAAAGGGTACCTGGAAATCATAACTTGTAACGCAACGCATGGATTTCTTCCACTAATGGCTAGATACCCAGAAGCGGTAAACGCACAGATTGAAATAGGTGTTCAGACTTACAAACGTCATATTGGAAATTCTCCAAATGGAATATGGTTGGCAGAATGTGCTTATGTTCCCGGGATCGATAGATTCTTAAAAGAAAATAATCTTTCTTTTTTCTTTGTAGATTCACATGCTCTATGGTATGGCGACCCGGCTCCTCGATATGGTGTTTATCGACCGGTTATAACCCCAAATAACGTCTTCGTGTTTGCTCGCGATCCGGAATCAAGTCAGCAGGTTTGGAGTGCCGAAGTTGGATATCCCAGTGACTACCGTTACAGGGAGTTTTATCGGGATATTGGCTTCGATCGTGAAGACTGGTACATTGCACCAAATATAGACCCAAGTGGTCAACGTTGTAATACCGGAATAAAGTATCACAGAATAACAGGCAAAGATGTTGATTTGAACAAAAAAGAACTTTACGATATAGACGAAGCAAAAAAAGCCGTAAAAGAACATGCAAAAGATTTTGCTACAAAAAAGAAGTTACAAGTCGAAAAACTTTATGATAATTTCGATGGCGTCGAACCTGTGATTGTAGCACCTTTTGACGCTGAGCTTTTTGGGCACTGGTGGTATGAAGGTCCTCTATTTATTGAAGAACTTTTCAGACAGCTTCATGCCATTGATGAAGTTGTTCCGACCACACCACCAGAGGTTATTTCTTCTCTCGAAATGATACAAATTGTTACACCAGCTGCCTCATCATGGGGAAGTAACGGTTACAATGAGGTCTGGTTAAACCGAAAAAACGACTGGATATACCGTCATCTTGACGAAGCCGTTGAACGAATGATAGAACTTTCAAAAAAATATCAAAATACTCATGATCCACTCACAAAAAGAGCTTTAAATCAGATGGCTCGAGAACTTCTTCTAGCCCAGTCAAGTGATTGGGCTTTTATTATGACCACAGGAACAACTGTAGAATATGCAGTTAACAGAACTAAAACCCATATGAAAAGGTTTCTGGAACTGTATGATCAGGTAATAAGTGGTAAAATTAACGAGAGGGAATTGAAAATTCTGGAATGGGTCGATGGGATTTTTCCTGATATCGACTTCAGAATCTACAGCAAAAACTTTTGAAGGAGGGGTAATCGTGCCCGAAAAGTACTTTGAGGTAAGGTGGCACGGCAGAGCTGGGCAGGGAGCAAAAAGTGCTTCTCAACTTCTCGCTGAGGCCGCACTTGAAGCTGGTATGTACGCTCAGTCTTTTCCAGAATACGGAGCTGAGCGCTCTGGAGCTCCAATGAAGGCTTTTAACAGAATATCAGACGTTCCTATTAGGGTTCATCACACCGTTGAAAACCCGGATATCATCGTGATAGTAGATGACACTCTGCTCGGACTGTCCGCCATCACAGAAGGTGTTAAAGAAGATACAGTTATGATTGTAAACACGGTAAGAGGCAGTAATTTTGTAAGAGAAAAGACCGGTTTCAAAGGCAAAATATTCACAATTCCAGCAACAGACATTGCTCTTGAAGAAATTGGGAGAGGAATTCCAAATACCGTTATGATTGGTGCACTTTTGAAAGCTTCGAATGACAAGATACCTCTTGATGCGGTATTGAACAGAGTAAAGAAAATGTTTAGCGGGAAGCTCACCGAAGAAAAAATCGAAGCTAATTTGAGAGCGGTCCGCAGGGGATACGAGGAGGTGAAATGATGGCTCAAAAAGGCTGGAAAGATATTCCAATAGGCGGAATTATTGACACCCCGGGTTCTGCTCGTGAATACAAAACAGGTACATGGAGAATAATGCGTCCCATATGGGATGTTAACAAATGTATAAATTGTATGCAATGCTGGCTTTTCTGCCCTGATCTTGCCATCATTCAAAATGACGCCAAAATGGAAGGAATCGATTACGATTACTGTAAAGGTTGCGGAACCTGCGCAGCAGTGTGTCCAAAAGATGCCATTGAAATGCGACCTGAAACGGATTTCCAGGGGGAGGAGTGATCTGAATGCCAGTTAAAAAAGCGATTACCGGAGCTGCGGCGGTTGCAAATGCCATGAGGCAAATAAATCCTGATGTTGTCGCTGCTTATCCAATAACTCCTCAAACACCTATCGTTGAATATTTTGCGAAATTCGTTGCCGATGGTATTGTCGATACAGAAACAATTCCTGTTGAAAGCGAACACAGCGCGATGAGTGCCGTTGTCGGTGCTGCTGCCGCTGGTGCGAGAGCTATGACCGCCACCAGCGCTAACGGTCTTGCACTGATGCACGAAATAGTTTACATAGCTGCCAGTTCAAGACTTCCAATCGTTATGCCAGTCGTCAACAGAGCTCTCAGTGGACCGATAAATATCCACTGTGACCACAGTGATACCATGGCAGAGAGAGATTCCGGCTGGATTCAGCTGTTCTGTGAAAACGCTCAGGAAGCTTATGACCTTACCCTTATCGCTCTCAAACTAGCTGAGAGAAAAGAAGTTAGGCTTCCAGTTATGGTTAACCAGGATGGCTTTATTATCTCCCACGGCGTGGAAGTCGTAGAGCTTCTTGACGATGACGTGGTTAAGGAATTTATCGGAGAATCCACTCCGATGTACTCTCTTCTTGACATAGATCACCCTGTCACTTACGGGCCACTTGACCTCTACGATTATTACTTCGAACATAAACGCCAACAGGTAGAAGCTATGGAAAATGCTTATAAAATCTTCCCGGAAATCGCCGAAGCATTTGAGAAGATTTCCGGTAGGAAATACTGGTATGTTGAACCTTACAAAGTTGATGACGCTGATTATGTAATGGTTGCTCTCGGCTCAACAAATGGAAGCATCAAATACGTTGTAGATGAATTGAGAGAACAGGGGAAGAACGTTGGTCTTTTGAAAATCACCATGTTCAGACCCTTCCCGAAAGAATTTATAAGAAAATATCTTGACGGTAAGAAAGGTGTTATCGTTCTTGATCGTTCACTGAGTTTCGGCGCGGAAGCACCTCTCTACTCCGAGATCAAATCTATCCTGTACGAGGCTAACTCCAGGCCTGCTATCGGCTCTTATGTCTATGGTCTCGGTGGAAGGGACATAACACCCGCAATGATAAAACAGGCTTTTGAAGATGCACTCAGTGGTAATCTCAACAGCGACGAACAACGTTACCTCGGCTTGAGAGAGTGACTTGGGGGTGAAATGGTATGGCTATTAATGTGATACAGCTTGCAAAGGAATTCGCCAAAAAGGATATCGGTATAACTCAGGGTCATCGTCTTTGTCCAGGATGCGGCGCACCTAACACGGCAAAGATGGCCTTGATGGTTGCCAAGCACCTCGGGTACGAACCCGTTGTGGGTTTTGCCACAGGTTGTATGGAAGTTTCTACCACAATCTACCCATATTCCGCATGGAGTGTTCCATACATCCACAACGCTTTTGAAAACGTTGGGGCTACCATAAGCGGTGCTGAGACAGCATATAGAGCACTCAAAAAGAAGGGTAAGCTTCCAACGGATAAACCAATAAAGTTCTTCGCTTTTGCAGGAGATGGCGGAACCTACGATATAGGGCTTCAGTCTCTTTCAGGTGCAATTGAAAGAGGTCATGATTTCGTTTACATCCTTTATGACAATGAAGGATATATGAACACTGGAAACCAGAGAAGTGGTTCCACACCTCCTGGAAGCCAAACAACAACGGCGCCCGTTGGAGAAAAAATACCCGGAAAGCTGCAGCTCAAAAAGAATATTGTAGAAATTGTTGCGGGGCATGAAAATGTTTACGCCGCCACAGCTGCTATCGGCGAACCCATTGATTACATGAACAAGCTCCAGAAAGCCATCGAATTCGACGGGCCCGCTTTTATAGCTGTTATGGCTCCATGTGTCAGATTTTGGAGAATTAAAGAAGATTCTGCTCCGGCTATCTCAAAACTTGCTGTCGAAACCCTGTACTGGCCGTTGTACGAATACGAAAGAGGAATCTACAGAATAACCAGAAAACCGAGAAATATAAAACCGGTAGAAGAATTCCTGAAGGCACAACAGAGGTTCAGAGCCCTTCTCAATCATCCTGATAGAGATAAAATAATCGATATGCTCCAGAATTATGTCACCAAGAAATGGGAAAGGCTCCTCGCTCTGGAAGAAGCTACAAAGGATAAACCACTTCGTTAAAATTAATGTTTAAATGGAAAGCTTGCTATGATATAATCCGTAAAGTCAGGGGAGGTTAATCGCCTCCCCTTGTTGGTTGAGGTTTTGTGAGGAAATATAATGGTGTGTGGAGGGAGTTGAAGAACCAATGCATGAAACAAGATGGATGAGAAAAATTCAGGTACCGATCATCTGGACGATCGCTATACTTTTTGCTGCCGGGGTTATCTGGTGGTCAGTGGCAACCTATATGTCCGGTAAAAGTCGTGAAACTGGAAGCACGACACCCACCAACAGTGCAAGACCCGAGGACGCCTTTGCGTATCTTACCAAAGACGGTACCCCCCTCGAAGATCCTATTTACTGGATCTCTTATTCTGAATATGATGATACTGTTAGAGATGTTTTATCCAGTCTAAGTCAACGGAACATACAGCTTGATCCTTATTTCAAAGGTTCGGCTGGAATGAGCGAGATCGATGTTCGATATATGGTTCTTCTTGATTTAATCGATCAAAAAATAACTCATATATTACGCAAAGAAGCACAACATCTATCCAACAGAAGATGAGATAAACACCAGGGTTGAGGAAATAGTTTCTAAATATACCAGCGATGAAAATTACAAAGCACAAATAGAGCAATATTACGGTTCTGTTGAGGCTTTCAAGGAAAAGGTCAGAAAAAGTATTTTCCCTTCAGTGTTAAAGGAAAAGGTTCAGAACGATGTCTTGAAAGATGTTGATCAAAAACTAAAGACTTATTTTGAGGAAAACAAAGATGAGATAAAGAACAAATACGAACGGGTTGAAGCAAGTCACATACTCTTGACTTCAGAAGCCAGTGCTCTGGAACTAAAAAATGAGCTTTTAAACGGTGCAATTAATTTTTCAGATGCAGCAAGTGAATTTTCTATCGATAGGAATTCAGCTGTTCTGGGCGGAAGTCTTGGAAGTTTTGGACACGGACAGATGGTAAAGGAATTCGAAGATGCTGCTTTCTCAGCAACCCCCGGAGAAATTGTTGGGCCGGTTGAGACTAAATACGGTTTCCATCTGATAAAAGTTGCAACCAAAACAGTTTTCGATACTTTCGATGAACTTAAGTCAAGCAGCGCTTACGATCAGTTCAAAAATGATTATGAAAGTGACGAATTTAAAAAATGGTTTGAGAATTACAAGAATAACGAAAAATTCGGATATGTTATAAACGACGAAGAATTGAAAATCTACAACGAATTTAAAAAAGTCCAGAATGCTGGAAATACCGATGAATATCTCAAAAAATTGAGTACCACCATTTTCAACGAAAGTGGTGGAATTTCGGTTGAAGGTAGTTATTTGCCAATTGCAATCTTTGTGCAACTTTCAGATGAAAAACTAAACAACCTGAAATATGAACTCAACGACCTTAAAGAAATGAAAAAGTTGAGCGAAACCACACCTGCTACTATTTTGTCCTTGAGTAATGAAGAGATTGAGAAAAAACTATCAGAACTCAATGACAGCACAGATACGAAGTTGAAAGATCTATACAGCGACGCAAAAAAATTGAAGGAATATCAATCTAAGTACGGCGAAGATATAAATTCTGTGAATGAATTACTGGAAACAAAACAAAAGGAATTTGACGAACTGAACAGCAGATTTGCTACAGCCGTGAAGTTTCTTTACAACATGATGCCCTATTCCTTCGAGGTATTGAACTACATGTATCGTGTCGATTCTGAAAATCCAGAGGTTGTCCTAAGATACAATGAAGGTGTGTACACTCATAATTTAAAACCATTACTGGATAGTCCAAGCACTTTACAGAGTTATCTTGATTATTACAAACAGCAACTTGGTGATAATGCGAGAATGTTTCTTATAGACTATCCGCTGCAGAAGATAGAGAGGGATTTGAATACCAAAATTATAAATGCAACCAATGCGGCAACAGATTTGAAGGTTTCAGCCCTTTACCTGCTTGTGGATGCTTACGAAAAATTAGCATCCTTGCCGGATCAAAACAACATCCTGGTTGAACTGTACTTGAGAGGTGAAAAACGTTATCTAAACGAGCTGAAAAAACTTCTCCCAAACGATAATGATGTTGCGTCTAAGCTTGAATTCGTAGAAAAGCAAATTGAAGAACTTCAGCAAGAAACAACCCCACCGGCCACTGAGTAATAAAAAATTCGGGGTGGCCTGAAAGCCACCCCGAATTTTTCTAAACGTGCTTTTTGTTTTTTGGCTGGGGCGGGAGGATTCGAACCTCCGGATGTCAGATCCAAAGTCTGATGCCTTACCAGCTTGGCTACGCCCCAATGCAAAACTAATTGTAGCATTGCTAAATGATACTGTCAAGAACGCAATAACCTGACCATGGGGGTGAATAAATTGGAAAATATCAAAGTTAAAATCAACAAACTCAACACCGAAATTGAGGTGCCGAAGGGAATAGCTTTTTATGAACTCGCCGAAAGGTTTCAAAAGCACTACGATTCTCCCATAATGGCTGCAAGAATGGAGAACTCCCTTGTTGAGTTGCGAAGAAAGCTAGAAAAAGACGCGGTAATCGATTTTATTGATCTTTCCAACATCGATGGTATAAGAATCTACACAAGAGGAATACTTTTCATTCTCTTTATGTCTGTCAGGGAGGTTCTTGGAAAAGTCAAGCTTTACGTCCACCATTCGCTGGGTTCCGGCCTGGTTTGCGAGGTCGTTGGAAAAAACGTGGGAAAGGAAGAACTTGAGAAAATAGAATCAAAGATGCGAGATATCGTTGAACAGGATCTCCCTTTCTCAAAAGAAACCATCGATAAATTTGAAGCCATCGAACTGTTCAAACTAGATCAACAGATGGAAAAATCTTTGTTGTTCAAGTACAGAAAAAAGAGTACCGTAAACATCTATAAATGTGATAACTACTTTAATTATTTCTACGGTTATATGCCCATGTCCACGGGCTGTCTCAAACACTTTGAACTCTTGCCCTATGGAGAATATTTCATTCTGAACCTTCCCACCCCTTCATCTCCAAACAAAGTTCCAGCGTTTGTTGATCAGCCAAAGCTGGCCTCAATATTCATGGAGCATGAACACTGGGGGAAAATCTTAAATGTCAAAACTGTTGGAGAACTGAACAAGATAATAGCAAAAGGTCCTGACAGCATAGCTGAACTGATAAAAATAGCCGAGGTTCTTCACGAGAAGAAAATAGCTTACATTGCTGATAAAATAGTTAATAGAAAAGGAACCCGGTTGATCCTAATCGCTGGACCTTCAAGTTCAGGAAAAACAACCTTTTCGAAACGTCTAATGATCCATTTGCGCGTTCATGGATTGAGACCCGTTCAGATTTCTCTCGACGATTATTTCGTTGACAGAGAAAAGACACCGAAAGATGAGAACGGCGAGTATGATTTCGAATCCATATATGCCCTTGATCTGGAGCTATTTAATCAGCAGATGACCGAACTGCTCGCGGGTAAAGAGGTCCACCTTTCTCGTTTCAATTTTAAGGAAGGTCGTCGATACTTTAGAGATGAAACCGTGAAAATCGAAGAAGATCAACCGATTATTGTAGAAGGCATTCACGGACTCAACGAACTCCTTACAAGTTCCATTCCACGGGAAAAGAAGTTCAAGGTCTATGTCAGTGCTCTAACACAGATGAACCTTGATGACATGAACCGAATACCAACAACCGACGTCAGACTTTTAAGGAGAATTGTTCGCGATCACAAATTCCGGGGCCACCCGGCTCAACAAACAATACATATGTGGGGTAGTGTGAGAAGAGGAGAGGAGAGAAATATTTTCCCATTCCAGGAAGAAGCTGATGTAATGTTCAACTCAGCACTGGTTTACGAACTAGCTGTATTGAAAATGTTCGCAGAACCCTTACTCTTAGAAATAGACAACAGCGTCCCTGAATATTCAGAGGTAAAACGCTTGCTGAGATTTATAGATTACTTTTTACCAATAACCAATCTTGAAGAAATTCCGAGAACTTCCATAATCAGGGAATTCATCGGAGGGAGTTCTTTCAAGTATTAAAGTGAGGTGGACACGGTGAACGAGAACATCTCAAAAGATGACCTCATCAAACGTCTAAGACGAATAGAAGGGCAAATCAGAGGACTTCAGAGAATGATTGAAGAGGATAGAAATTGCCCCGATATAATGACTCAGGTGTCCGCTGTGATGTCAGCTCTTTCTAAAGTATCTGAAATGATCGCTAAAGGCTATGCCCATCAATGCCTTATGGAAATAAGCGAAAAAAAGGATATAGCAGAACTTGATAACTTAATCGAGACTCTTCTGAAGTTCAGGAGGTTATAGTTTGCTTAAATATGGTGATAAGGTTCTAATCTATTTAGAAGATGGCTCTGAGTATATAATCACCCTTGAAGAGGGAAAATTTCTGGGAACCCATTTCGGAAATATTTTTCACGAAGATATTGTCGGAAAGGAATACGGTGATAGCATAAGCTTACGGAAACACTCAGCGTATATACTTAATATAGGGATTGTCGATCACATATTCTCGCTCAAAAGGAAAACGCAAATCGTTTATCCCAAGGATATGGGATTTATCCTTTTGATGCTTGATGTAAAAAATGGTGATCTTGTTGTTGAATGCGGTTCCGGGAGTGGCTCGATGACCTCGGCCCTTGCAAGAGCTGTAGCACCGGATGGTAGGGTTGTTTCTTACGAAAGAAGGGAGGAGTTTCACAAACTGGCTAAAGAAAACGTTGAATGCTTTGGCCATTCAGAAAATGTGGTTTTCAAACTCAAAGATATCTCCGAAGGAATAGATGAAAGCAATGTGAATGCGTTTTTTCTCGATGTACCGGAGCCTGTTCCACACCTAAAAACTGTCAGTAACTCGCTCATTGGTGGAGGTCGGTTTTGTGTTGTCTGTCCAACGGCGAATCAGGTACAGGATGTGCTCAGAGAATTGAGAAGGTTACCGGTAATAAAAGTGGAGATCTGGGAAACATTCATCAGAAAAATGAAGCTCAATCCGGAGCGTTTTAGACCCGAAGACAGGATGGTAGGCCACACCACATACATGGTTTTTGGAATCAAGGTAAATGAGGGAGGAGTCAGGTATGAAGAGAATCGTTAAAAGTGTACTTATTGTCGGGATTATTGCTGTTGTTTTTGTTCTCAGCGCATTTAAAGCGTTGACATACGACGAGATGCTCAACAAATTTCAGCCGGTATTCGAAATCATCTCTTACGTGCAGCATAGTTACTATGACATAGAAAAGGTTGATTACGATAAGGTTCTTGACGAAACACTCAAAGGGGTAATGAAAGGACTGGATGATCCTTTCGCGTGGTATTTTACACCGGTACAAAAAACCGAGAACAAGATAGATACAGAGTCCAAATATGGTGGTATAGGTGCCGTTGTCCAATACAATACAAAATACGACGCTCTTGAAGTTGTAGCACCTATGGTTGGGAGCCCTGCCGAAAGGGTTGGTTTAAAGGTGGGAGACATAATCTTTGAAGTAGATGGCCATAAAGTATCTGAGACAGGATATTACGAATCAGTAAATCTTCTTCGTGGAAAACCAGGAACAGATGTCACAGTTAAGGTCTATAGAAAAGGCGAAGATGAACCCCTTGTGTTCACGATAACCCGAGCAGAAATCGAAATTAAAACGGTTAAATATTCAGCGATAGACTACAACAACCATAGAATCGGTTACGTAAGAATAACGCATTTCAGCGAACCCACTTACAATGAGTTTCAGAAAGCGATGTTCTCTCTTCTGGAAGCAGATGGACTCATTATCGATCTCAGAAACAACCCGGGTGGTTTGCTTGGAAGCGTTTTGAACATCTCGAGTCTTCTTATCCCGGAAGGTTTGCCTGTCATAACAATCCGTGATAGAAACGGAGAAGAAAGAATTTACAGATCCTGGGGAAGCAATTTTAGTGATTTTATAAAGGGTAAGCCTATAGTGGTCCTGGTTAATGGGGGAAGCGCTTCTGCCTCCGAAATACTGACAGGAGCTCTGAAGGATCACAAAATAGCCACCGTTGTTGGTACAAAAACCTTTGGAAAGGCGGCGGTTCAAACCGTTTATGACCTTTCAAATGGCGGCGAAATATGGCTCCCAACAGCACATTACTTCACCCCCTCGGGTTCCGATATACATTTGAAGGGAATAGAACCTGACATAACTGTGGAGGCTTCTGAAACAAGCACAAATGACGGCAGGGAACTAACGGTATCAAAGGTTCAACTTGACCCTGAAACCGATGTACAGCTGAAAACCGCCCTCGAAATCATTGCAGACAAACTTGGTGGTGCCGAATAATTTTCTATGCGTCCCCTAGCTTATGTTTTGTTGATAGGAATTTTTGCAATAACCTTTGGTTCGGTTATTGTAATCACAAGTTCAAAGGCTTTAACGATAAACAATACAATAGAACGCTATCCCGTACCGGTTTTTAAGGCAAGAAACTTTTTCAAACCGGTTTTTGACGAACTCAAAAAAAAGCTTGAGAGGAATAGAATTCTGGTTTCAGTACTGAAATGGATTGAAGACAGGCAATTTGACAAATTGCACCTGCAGATCAGTGATACAACCGTTGAGTTATGCACCCCGGATATAGAGATATACGAAGCTATCATAAACCGTTTAGTAATGGAAATCGGGGCCAGAGGCGAAAAAAAACAGGAATACTTGAAGTTCTTTGGGAAGCGATATGTTGAATTTAGCGAAATAAGATTGGGGGCTTTCATCGTTCGATATATTCCCGGGTATATTCCTGTAAATGAAGATGATTTTGATACCGCAGAACTGCCAGAATATTACGTTCTTGAAGACGATAGCCCTGGTAAGATAGTTATGTCTGTATTAAAAGGAAAAGCCCCTATTGTTGTATATTCATCTGAGAATGAACTTAAAAATCTTGAAGCCACCCTCCAGAAATACAGTCTGCTGGCTTTACCAGCAAAAGACTATCTGAGGTGAACCATGGAGATATTCTTTGATCTGATTTTCAGGCCCAGACGAGCTATGAAAAAATCCAACATCTATTCTTTGATAACATTGCTTTTCATCGTTGGGGTTTTTATCCCATTTCATCTCCAATTTTCAAAGAGATTGTCTTCACTAACCGGTTATGAAATTCTTGGCGTAAAAGCTTTCATTATCTTTGTCATGATTGTAATCTTCTACGTTTTCGGTACCGCAGGAATTTATTTTATCCTTTTAACCTTTGATCGAAAAATTCCGTTATTCGCTGATTCTGAGCTATTTTCCATACGTTTTTACTCCTATCAGTCTTTTTTTTGGCAACATGGGAAGTTGTTTTTTCCTTGTATTAATCGGATGGTCCTTTTACCTTGAATATCTCGCTGTTAAACTCAATACAAAAGCCGATATGACGAAATCTCTCATGACAATGCTAATATTTAAAAGCCTCAGGGTGATATCAATCCTCTGGCTTATTTTTCTGTGGTGATCATTATGCAAAAACTAAGCAGATTCGTTTTCACGTATCGCGTACCGATAGTAGTGTTTTTCGTCGTTATATCAGCAATAGGATTCTACCTTTCAACGAATCTTGTGGTTGATTCTGATCTCCTGAAGTTACTTCCACGGGAAAGCGACGTTGTGAAAAGATACGAGAATTTTGTTAAGTGGAGTAGTACAAACGATGTTACCTTTATAGTTTTAAAAACCAACAACAAAACCCAAAAAGGGCTTGACGAACTAAAAGCAGCTGCCAAAAAGCTGTATCAGGATTCTTACACCTTTCCACATATAGAAGACTTTATTAGATTCGATCTATTATCAAACCTTGGTGCTCTGAGCCTCGTTCTGGTCGATCCTTCGGTTCTTAAAGAGCTATCTCCCGAAGAATTTGATTTTTCTGATGAGTTTAAACGCCTGGTGAACTACGACTTTTCGGCTATTCACGATATCGGTATCGCTTTCTCCGAAACATTACAGTTAAAGGATAAGATTTTGAGTGATTCCACAACGACCTTTGAAAGTTTTGTAAGGATACCATCAGAATTTCCTGAAAATGACCCCATGATCCTTGTCATGGGGATCAAGCTTGATGGTCCTTCATCTGATGTTGATTACGTTGATCTGGTTATACCTCAATTGAGAAAATGGGTGAAGAGTGAAATAAGTGAATACAATATAAGCTTTAACCTGACAGGGGATCACCAAGCAACCTATGAGTCACATAAACAGGCAAGCAGAGATTTTATGGTCACTACAATAGTGTCTTTGATCGGTATCGCCTTGCTTTTTTATCTGGCCTATTCAAGCTTTAAAGTTACTATGTACATCTTTATCTCACTTGCCACATCTATGTTTACCACACTCGGGCTCGCATTTTTGATATTCGGAAGATTGAACATAGTCACGACGTTCGTAAACGCTATAACTCTCGGTTTGGGTATTGACTATGGAATTCACATAATAACAAGATTATCGGATGAAGTAAAACGGCGCAGAGACCCTGTGCTCTCGTTGAAGCATACCTACTACGCTGTCACCAAACCTCTCCTGGTAAGCCTTTTGACAACGATCTTGGTCTTTATTCTTTTAGCTATTATAGATTCTCCAGCCATTAGAGAACTCGGTATTTTAACCTCCGTTGGGCTTTTCGTGTTTTTTATTACCATGTATATCTTTTTACCGGCACTATCAATCGGTTCTTTTTTGAAACCAGGTAAAGTAATGAAGATTCACTCTCTCGATCGATTCTTCTATGCTACCTCTGCAGTTGTAAAACGATATTCCATGATATCCTTAAGCATTATAGTTACAATCTTATTGATCTTCAGTTATATAGGATTTGTCAGTATTTCAAATTTCTCCTATACCCCGCCTGGATTGATGTCCGAAGAATCTGAAATGCTGAGCACTTTGCACCTTCTTGAGCGGGTCTTCAAAGCCGATGTCACCAATTCTGTACCAATACTGGCAGACAATATAGAACAAGTGGAGGAAATCTCGCGAATTCTCGATGAAAATGAATACGTCGAGGGAAGCTTTTCCATCCTTACCATATTTAAAGAAGATAGTGATGAATACATGAAGCAGTTTAAAGAAGTGGTTCGAACGCTGGATAGATTCAGAGGGAATCCTTTAATGGAAGCATTCCTGAAAAAAGCAAATTATTATGACGAACTCTTTGTGCTGTTAGACGAATCCGAAAAGATCGAATCTGGAAAAGAATTGATAGACTTTATCTCTGAGACACTCCCGGAATCTCTACAAAAAGCAATTCATATATCTCTCTCCTGACGGGAAAAAATATTACATAGTTACTGCGTATCCCGCAGCACATCTTTATTCCAGTAACTTCATCAAACGTTTCTTTGATAGCCTTGGGGAGCTGGTAGAAAGAGTAGAGGGTTATCCAAGAATCTTTTATTACATAATGGATATCATAAAGAAAGTGTCTTTACCGGTTTCTGGTGTTGCGATATTGCTTGTTTTTCTGATTGTATCTTTAGAAAGAAAGAATATTTTCGACGGATTGAAAGTTACCTTTTTGATGATAGGCATTTTACTTTCAATGTTCGGTATCATGAATCTAATTGGAATTAAAACCACCTTTATAACTATAATCACCGCTCCACTGATTATCGGTATTGGAGTCGATTCCCTGGTTCACATGATCCACTCTTCTACAACGTACAATCTTTTTGAAGCCGGGCGTACACTGAAATCAGTAACAATGTCTTCAGCTACAACAATGCTCGCATTCTTCAGTTTTTCTCTGGCCGAAGGTAGACTATTGAGAAACTTCGGTTTGACTCTAACCGTTGGGGTTTTCCTTGCCTTGCTGGTTGCAGCCTTTGCTATTCCTGTGCTACCATGGAATAAAGAACGTTGAATGGAGGGTTAGAATATGCCTTTACACCTGCTTGTTGCTTATCTTGTTGCCGACCACGCTTTCGTAAACAATTATAAGCTTGGTGATTTAGCAAAAACCGGGTGGATAAAACACCTTATCTGGGTTTTCCTGGTTTTTCTCGCTTTTACTTTTGATCGTTTTCTCGGAAATGCATTCGGATTGCTTCTTCTTATCGGTGCCTTTGTATGGGAAATAGCGCTGAGATTTCTAAGAATAAGACTCGGGAACGATCTAAGCGAGGTGCTTTCTATCGGATTTTACATTCTGTTGTCGTTTCTTTCTGCTGATCTTTTGAAAACATCCTATATTACCCCGGAATTTTCATGGTATCTTATGGGGATGCTTGTGGTTACTGTTGGCGTAACGTATTTTCTGAGAAAGGGAATAATCGACAGGAACGCTACCGACACCGTTGGAATCTCTGAAAGACTCGTAATATTTATATTCACCTTCGCAGGTCATTATGAATGGGTTGCAATTTCTATCCTTTTAGGTCTGGTATATCGCTTGATTTTTTCCAAAGAAAAAAAGATCGAGTGGTTCATAAGTCCCACAGTGGGCATCGTGATTTCTATAGTATGGAAAATTACAATGCTGGGAGTATTCTGATACATGATTTATGCCATAGGCGATATCCACGGTTGCCTCGAAAGTCTTAAAAAGCTCATAGAAAAAATAAATCCTTCGCGCACTGATATGTTGATATTCGTTGGAGATTATATCGACAGAGGCCCCAATTCAAAAGGAGTAGTCGATTTTCTTATAAAATTATCCAGAAGTCGAAAATGTATTTTCATTCGTGGTAATCACGAGCAAATGTTGCTCGATTACCTGAACGGTGGAAAAACAAGAAAGTTGTGGCATTTTAATGGAATGGAATATACGATAAACAGCTATGGTGGGATAGATAAAATCCCAGAGAAACACATTCGCTTCTTCGAGAAAACCATCCTTTTCCATGAAACCGATGAATATGTTTTCGTTCACGCGGGCGTTCGACCGGGTATTCCGTTAAACAAGCAAAAAGACGGAGATCTTCTATGGATAAGAGATGAATTTATATACGCTGAATGGCCAGTAAAAGACAAAGTAGTCATTTTTGGTCACACACCAGTTCTCCAGGAACCTCTGATTATGAAGGACAAGATTGGTATTGATACCGGATGTGTTTATGGTGGAAAGCTAACCGCTCTTAGGTTGGATGACATGTGTTTCTTCTCAGTTAAGTCTATCTTCTAACGTGGATGTTTTTTGGGGGGGATAGGATGAGTCATTATTCAAAAGTAAAAAGTGTCACGATGCAGGGACTTAAGGCCATCGAAATACTCGTGGAGGTGGATCTGGACAAAAAAGCGATTCTTCAAGATGTAGACATCGTCGGCCTTGGCGATACCGTTATCAAAGAAAGTAAGAAACGCATCAAAAGTGCCCTCAAAAATTCCGGGTTCTCTTTTCCCAACGGAAGGATAACCGTGAATCTTGCTCCAAGCGATGTAAAAAAAGAGGGTTCTTATCTAGATCTTCCCATAGCTGTTGGAATCCTGAAAGCTAATGGTATTATCAATTCTTCAACAGATAATTATATATTTTTCGGAGAGTTGGGGCTTGACGGTTCTGTACGAAAGATCAGGGGGGTTCTTCCTGTTCTTCTGCAACTTTCCGGAAAGCACGCTGCGGCAGTCAAATTTATTCTTCCTACTGAAAATACTCATGAAGCCTCTACGGTTGAAGGTATAGAAATTTACACAGTAAAAGACATCAGAGAACTGGTATTGATGTTAAATGGCGATATACAAAAGAGTCCTTTAAGTTATGTAGAACCAACCTTTGAAGCAACTGACTCAGAAGATTTTTCTGACATAAAGGGACAGGAGTTCGCCAAAAGAGCAGCTGAAATAGCTGCCGCTGGTGGTCACAACTTGCTTCTTCGAGGTTCTCCAGGATGTGGAAAAACGATGCTTGCTCGCAGAATGCCAGGAATTCTTCCGTCTTTTACACTGGAAGAAGCTATGGAAACCACCATCATATACAGTGTAGCTGGACTTCTGAATGGAAAAGGTCTGGTAACAAAACGGCCATTTCGTGCCCCTCATCACACCGCTTCGACCACATCTATAATAGGTGGTGGAAGCGATGCAAAGCCCGGCGAGATCAGCCTGGCACATAACGGAATTCTCTTTATGGATGAATTCCCTGAATTCAGGAGAGATGTACTGGAAGCTCTCAGACAACCACTAGAAGATGGTGAAGTCACAATATCCCGTGCAAAAATTTCTGCTACCTATCCGGCCAGATTCATGCTCGTGGCAGCACAAAATCCGTGCCCTTGTGGTTGGTATGGAGACAAAACCCACGAGTGTACCTGTTCCTGGCACGAAATAAAACGTTATAACAAAAAAACCTCTGGTCCAATTGAAGACAGAATCGATATATTCGTCGATATGCCCCGGTTGGAATTCAGCGAATATTCCAGCGTAAAATCTGGCGAAAGTACAAAAACGATTCGAGAACGTGTAGAGCGCGCCAGAAAGCGCCAAAACCTCCGCCTGAAAAAATACAAGATCTTTAGCAATAGTCAGTTAAATCATAGGCAACTCGAAGAAATTGTAGATCTTGATAGTGAAGGGAAAAAACTTCTCGAAGCTGCTGTCGATAAATTGAAACTAACCGGCAGAAGCATAGACAAAATACTCAAGGTTGCTTTAACCATTTCAGATATAGAAGAAGAGAAACACGTGTTTCCACGACATCTTGCAGAAGCTATTCAGTACCGCAAGAGAGAACTTAGCTTTTAGAAAACCCTCGGGTTACCCTGAAGTAACATTGTTATGTTAGAATATTTGTGAAAAAAGTAACGTATATTGAAAAGGACAACGTATATCCTGAGGCCAAGGGAGTTTTCCTGAAGCCGAGGGGTGGATCGGAAAAATGAATTCAATAGGAACTAAATTAGTTCCTTTGAAGATAATCCATCCCCGGCTTTGCCGGGGATTTTTGTTTGGAGGGGTAAACAATGAGAACGGAAGTGAGAAGTTTCATCAACGTTGAAGAAATCGAAGAGCACTTGGAGAAAAATTCTTTTCCCAGTAGAGAAAGAATCGAGGAAATAATTCAAAAGTCTCTCGACAAAAATCGACTGAATCCAGACGAGGTAGCAGCATTGTTGAACGTCAGAGATCCTGAACTGAGAGAACTAATCTTCGAAGGTGCAAGAGAACTGAAAAAACGGGTATATGGGAACAGAATTGTCCTTTTTGCACCATTGTACATCGGAAATAAGTGCATCAACAATTGTGTCTACTGTGGTTTCAGGGTTAGCAACAAGGAGGTTGTAAGGCGCACACTCAATTTCGATGAACTCAAACTCGAAACGAAAGCCCTTGTAAACAGGGGACACAAAAGGCTGATACTCGTTTATGGAGAACACCCTGATTACAATGCGGATTTCATAGCAAAAACCGTCGAAATCGTTTACTCCATCAAAGAAGGAAATGGCGAAATCAGGCGTGTTAATATCAATGCAGCTCCGTTAGAGGTCGAGGATTATAAAAAAGTTAAAGAAGCCGGGATTGGAACCTATCAGATTTTCCAGGAAACTTACCACCCTGGAGTATATAAAAAAATGCACCCAACAGGACCAAAAGCCGATTATCTTTACAGGTTATACGGTCTTGACAGAGCCATGGAAGCAGGGATAGATGATGTTGGAATTGGTGCTCTTTTCGGACTTTACGATTGGAAATTTGAAGTTATGGGATTACTTTATCACACAATACATCTTGAAGAACGTTTTGGAGTAGGGCCGCACACGATATCGTTCCCAAGAATCGAACCAGCAATAGGAACTCCTATCTCCTCGAAACCACCGTTTTCCGTAAATGATGAGGATTTCAAACATCTTGTCGCTACTTTGCGATTAGCTGTGCCTTATACTGGCATGATCCTCACAGCGAGAGAACCCATAGAGATACGCAGGGAAGTCTTAAAACTTGGGGTATCTCAAATAGATGCAGGTTCAAATATCGGAATAGGGGCTTATTCTAAAGAAGATAAAGAAGCTTATAAAAAATCCCAATTTACCCTTGGGGACACGCGACCGTTGGATGTCGTTATAAAGGAACTCGCACAGGAAGGTTACATCCCTTCTTTTTGTACAGCCTGCTACAGATTAGGTAGAACTGGCGAACACTTTATGGAATTTGCTATCCCTGGATTTGTTAAACGCTTCTGCCAACCAAATGCTGTCCTTACATTCGCCGAGTACCTGGCAGATTACGCTTCAGAGGAAACAAAGGAAGTAGGCAGCAAACTGATAAAAAAAGAGATAAACAACGTCGAGGATGAGAAATTAAAAGAAACCCTGAGGCGGTACTATGAGAGAGTTCTCAATGGAGAAAGAGATCTGTATTTCTAAGATCTTAGAAATTCTAGAAAGGTTCGCAAATAAAGATACAAAAGTATGGATAGCCGAAAAATTTGGCAGACGTTGGTCCTATATCAAGGGATTCGGCGAGGAACAATATGTTCCGGTAGAAATAGTTTTGGAGTTTGGAAAATACGCGGTTTTCGCCGAAAACCTATCGGAAGTTCAGAAAGAAAAACTACAGCAGGAAATTATGCGAAAGTTGAGGGAAAATGATGGCGAGTAGTAGATTTGATATCGCGAAAAAAATTGAGGTTGAAGGTTCTAAAGAGCTACAGAGAATCGTCAAGAAAGTTCTAACAGAAGAAGAACTATCAAAAGAAGAGATAATCTATATCCTGTCGCTAGAAAGAGGGGAAAAAGACAGGGAACTGCTCTTTGAATTCTCAAATGCTATTAGAAAAGACTACGTCGGTGAGATGTTTTTCATAAAAGGAGTTATAGAGTTTTCCAACTACTGTCGAAAAAACTGTGACTACTGCGGGATACGTGCTGCAAATAAAATCCCCCGTTACAGAATGTCAGAAAAAGAAATCATAGAGATTGCAAAAACGATGCTTCCCATTGGAGTGGATACGATAATACTTCAATCTGGAGAAGATCCTTACTACGATATAGAAAAACTGGAAAGGATTGTCTCACGTATCAAAAAAGAAACACATCTCCCTGTTTCTCTCTCCATAGGCGAAAGACCAAAAACCGAATACTTAAAGCTCAAAGCTGCAGGCGCCAGCAAAACCTTGTTGAAACACGAAACGATGAACAGGAAAATATTCGAAAGTGTGCATCCTGATGATGATTACGACAAGCGGATAGACCTCCTTCTCTACACTGTCTCTATCGGATATATTGCCGGTTCAGGAAATATAATAGGCCTTCCAGGACAAACCATAGAAGATGTAGCCGATGACGTTCTTTTCTTGAGGGATTCCGGCGTCAGGATGGTCGGCCTTGGGCCTTTTATACCAGCCAAAGGAACACCTCTCGAAAATCATCCTTACGGAGACCCTGAACTCACTTTGAATACCTATGCAGCTGTAAGATTATGCATTCCAAAGGTTTTCATGCCGTCCACCACAGCGTTGGGAACTATCGATGAAGACCTGCAATTTGAAGGATTCAAAGTTGGTTGTAACGTTATAATGTGCAATTTCACACCGGAAAAGTACAGGAAAAACTACACGATTTACTCTGATAAAATCAAAGTTGATTTCTTTAAAACAGCAAAAAGAATGAAAGATATGGGCCTCAAGCTAAATCCAAGGATTCTGAAAAACCTTGAGGAATACAAGAAGGTGATCATATGATTGCTACCGGTGGTTATAGAAAGTATCTTGCATTCTTCGGAAAGCGAAACGTTGGAAAGTCGAGTTTGATAAACGCTCTCGTTGGACAGGATGTGTCTATTGTAAGTGATGTCCCGGGAACAACAACTGACCCGGTTTATAAATCATTAGAGATACACCCGATAGGTCCTGTAACGGTTGTCGATACCCCGGGTGTGGATGATGTCGGTGAGCTCGGTGAACTCAGGGTGAAAAGGGCCCTAA
Source organism: Kosmotoga sp. DU53 (assembly GCF_001639905.1). Taxonomy (NCBI): domain Bacteria; kingdom Thermotogati; phylum Thermotogota; class Thermotogae; order Kosmotogales; family Kosmotogaceae; genus Kosmotoga; species Kosmotoga sp. DU53. Next base: position 74,824 of record NZ_JGCK01000014.1, read on the forward strand.
AAGCCATGTACAAGGCAGATATTGCCATTTTGGTTGTAGATCAACGCTGGAACGAATACGAGGATTGGCTGATAGAACAGTTCATTAAAATGGATTTACCATTCGTGATAGCAGTAAACAAAATAGATCAATCCTGGAACACTTCGGAGATAGAACCAAAGGTTTCTCCCTACCCTCATTGTTTCGTATCAGGACTCAAAAAAACTGGTATTGAGGATCTTCGAAGACTCATCAGTGAAAATCTTCCACAGGAAGAGGATATACCGCTGCTTTCCGATTTAATTGAAGCTGGTGAAACTGTCCTTCTGGTCGTTCCAATAGATCTCGGTGCACCTAAAGGCAGACTTATTATGCCGCAAGTTGAAGCTATCAGAGAGGTCCTGGATAGAGAAGCACTATGTCTCGTGGTTAAGGAAAGGGAACTACGCTGGGCTCTACAAATGATGAAAGAGGCACCTTCTCTGGTTGTCGCCGACTCACATCTTATAAGCAGAATCGCAGCAGATGTGCCGGATGAAATTCCACTGACCACTTTTTCCATACTGGAAGCCAGGCACAAAGGTGATCTTGTTGAGATGGTCAAGGGAATCAAACGAGTGGAAGAACTCACGCCTGAGAGCAAGATAATGATCATGGAAGGTTGTTCCCATGCTCCTCTTGTCGAGGATATCGGAAGGGTCAAAATACCTCGATGGCTTTCGAACCATATTGGCGGTGGCCTTTCTTTTGAAATAAGGGCAGGAAGGGATTTTCCCGAAGATATAGGAGAGATAGATCTTATTATCCACTGTGGTGGCTGTACTTTAACAAGAGCCATGATGATGCGGAGAATCAGAGAAGCCCGTCGGCGTGGAATACCAATAGTGAATTATGGAGTGTTGATATCTTACTTACACGGTGTTCTTGAAAGAGTTCTAAGGCCGTTCCCTGACGCCCATACGATTTATATCGAGGAGATTGAAGGTGTAACTCATGAGAATTGAAAAAGATGCACTCGGAAAACTTGAAATTCCCGATGATGTTTACTGGGGAATTCATACGGCCAGGGCATTAAAGAACTTTCCATCTACCGGTGAAAAAATTGACGAGGAATTTATCAGATGCTACGGTTATATAAAAAAATCGGCAGCCTTCCTCAATAAAAAACTTGGATTTCTTGAGACAAAAATCGCTGATGCTGTCATACAAGCTGCTGATGAGCTTATATCAGGTTCTTTGATGAAATGGGTTGTTGTGGATCCGTTATGTGGGGGTGCTGGTACCTCAATAAACATGAATATCAATGAGGTTATAGCTAACCGCGCCACGGAGATACTTGGAGGAAAACTAGGAGAGTACATTGTCCACCCATTGGATCATGTGAACCTTCATCAATCTACAAATGATACCTTTCCGACAGCCGGCAAAATGGCTACAATAGCCCTCCTAAAACAGCTGGTTGAGAATGTTACTAACCTTCAGGACAGCCTCCAGAAAAAGGAAGCTGAATACAGAAAAATGATAAAACCTGCGCGAACCCAGCTCATGGATGCAGTACCGATTTCTTTGGGGCAGGAGTTTGGCGCCATGGCAGAAGCCATTAGCCGCGATCGCTGGAGACTTTACAAAGTTGAAGAACGCATCAGAATGGTGAATCTTGGCGGAACGGCAGTAGGTACTGGAATAGCAGCAGATCGAAAATACGTTCTCTCGATAGTTGAAACGTTACGAACCGTTTCAGGCATAAAGATAGCTAAAGCGGAGAACCTGATAGATGCCACCCAAAATATGGACGTCTTTGCTGAAATTCATGGTTTGCTAAAAGCCCTGGCTACAAACCTCATAAAAATATCTAATGACATAAGATTACTTGGAAGCGGCCCAGGTTCAGCTATCGGAGAGATAAAACTTCCAAAGCTGCAGGCTGGGAGTTCTATAATGCCTGGTAAGATAAACCCGGTAATTCCAGAATATGTTGTACAACTATCATTAGCGGTTCTGGGGCATGATGCCATCATTAACTTCGCGGTTTCTTCAGGAAATTTAGAACTAAATGCCTTTGTTCCCGAGATTATTCATTACACTCTCAAATCTTTAAGATTCCTCACAATAGCCGCAAATTCACTAGCAAACTATATTTTGAAAATAGAAGCCAATCCCGAAAAAATGAGAGAAAACTTGCTTAGCAGTTCCGCAATACTGACTCCGCTCATAACGACCTATGGTTATGATAAAGTACAGGAGTGGATAGAGTTATCAAGCAAAACCGGAAAGAATTTGTGGGAAATCGTTAAGGATTCCCTGGGAGAGGAAGCTGAAAAATTCAAAGCAAAACTTATTTCCAATAAATCCACTGGTATTGGTTTTTCACACCAAGACTTTGAGTAAAAGGAAAAACATGTTATTATTTCCTTGAAAAAGCTTCTATGCTCTACGGAGGTATTTCAATGAACAAAATTCATATAGCTCTTATAGCTCACGATAAGAAAAAAATCGATCTTATCGTTTTCGTGAAAGAACATCTTGATGTGTTCGAAAAGTGCGAACTCTACGCCACAAAAACCACAGGTAAGCTTTTGAGAGATAAACTAAAGCTGAAAGTGAACACAGTTCAATCCGGTCCCATTGGTGGGGATCTTCAAATAGGTGCCATGGTGGCGAATGACAATATAGATTTTGTAATTTTTCTCAGAGATCCCTTAACTGCTCAACCTCACGAACCAGATGTTTCTGCTCTTTTGAGAGTTTGTGATGTCCACAATATTCCTTTAGCAACAAATCTAGCAACGGCTGAAGCACTAATAGCTGAAATAAATGCTCTCATGGAAAAAACAAATATGGAAGATGAAAAATAAGCTAATTATCTCACAGGAAAGTCAAATTCTTTTGAAAGCCTTTTGAAATCACTGGAGTTGTGCCTGAAATTCTTCCCCTCGATCATGAGAAACCAGTGAGAAAGTTCATGCAAAACCGTTTTATTGAACAGTTCTTCATTATCAAGAATAACAGGAGAAAGTTCTATTCTGAGTGGTTCAAAGTTTCCTCCGCGCTTTCTATAAACCAGTCTTCCTAAAGATCTTTTCAATCGTTTGTTTAAAATCACCGGTATATCCAGAAATCGCCCGAAGGACTTAAGTGAAAGCTCTCTTACTCTTATTTTCAAATCATCGTTCTTCAGTTCATTTCACCTCACAGCTGAAATATGGAAGTATCCCAGTAGAACCAAAAGAAAAACCAAACCTGATTTCAAGTGAAAAGGCAAGATAGGGATACAAAGTTTCGAATTTATAAAGAGAAACCTGCCATTGAAAATCCTCAGAATCAATCATTGTCGAAGTCATAAAACCATATCCTTCTCTCGAAAAAACAAGAATGTTACCGGGTAAAGATAGATTCCTTCTTGAATTCAGGTACTGAAATTCCAGATCCCCTGCAAATACCAGTGGACTTTCAGAATAGAAACTCCCGAATTTCACTGGAAAGATGGCAGCATCGCCAAACAGGACGAGCCTGCTCAGATTCTGACTGCTTATCAACCAATTTTTCCTGCGATAGGAAAGACTCAATGCTAGAGAAAGCTCTAAGGCGTTAGTATCATCAGTTTGTTTGCCGCTAAAACTAATCACAGAGGATAGAGCCGAAACTCCACCGAACAACTCTATCGAATCTGCAAAAGTCGCATTCGTATTGAACACCATGTAAAATGGAATACCGTATCTCAATACCCACCCAACACTAAAATTGCTAAAAATAGCATAGTCACGGGATATTGAAAAAGAAAGTCTTAGCTCTGATGCTGAGACTGTGAGATCAGTTTGTAAGTCAAGTTTTGAATAATCACGAGAGCTCAAACCCACTGTGAAAGCTGGATCCTTTATGCCATCCTCTAAATCAAGTCCCATAAACACCTGGGACGTTGAAAGATAATCTTCAAAAATCCCTCCAATCCCTTTACCATAAGGTACCAGGGTGAGAAACCGCATATTGTTGAGCGGAGAATACTTTTTTGTGATTAAAAATCGAGAATCGTATTTGACTTGTTCCCTTGGTTTTTTTGAAATAAACTCAATAGTTTCAATTACATTTGTTTTCTCAACTTTGAAAAGCTTTCTCCCATTATTTTGAGAAACGACCAACAATTCGTTCCGGTTTTTGAGGGGATACTCGCAGTACCTGGGAAAGCGAGCAACCACAAAACATTTACCGTTCTCTGGATCGAATTCTCCAATCTTTGTCCCGGTTTTATCACTAAGCGCTACCAAAAACGTGTCGTTGTTCCAGCTTCCAAGAGCAACATCAGTGTTTACTTCGTAGAGTTCGAGTTTCTTTTGCAAAAAATTATATATTCCCACATAGTGTTTACCTGAATCATTCATTCTGAATGCGAGAAATCTGGCACCATCGTTTGCTGTCAGCTGGCTTATATACACCAGTTCATCTGGTGCTGAATATATCTTGAGTTCTCTCTTGTTCTTCAAAGATAAAGTACTCAGGGTGAGCTTGCCAAAATCATTCTTTAATATCACCAAGAGATCCTTAGAAAGGATTTCAACAGCCAAAACATGGGAGATGCCGGAAAAATTCAGTTTCCCGTTTTCAAGAAAATAAAGTCTGCTTTCAAGGGTATCCCCCACTCTTTCCAGTGTTGTAAATGCTATAAAACCGTTTAAAGCAGAGAAATCTGTAATTCTTTTTGTGGTAGAAAAGATATTCACATCATCTTTGAAAATCCTGCTGATTCTCATTCTTCTATCATAAATAAGGTAGTAAAAATTTTCCTTTTTGAAAATAGCTTTTTCGACGCTAACAAAATTGTCCTTCGTTGTAATGTACTCAACATAGGAAAAATCTGTCTTGAGTTTTTCTTTGTACTTTTCTCTTTCAGCCTCTACAAATTCGGTTTTAAGCTGTTCAAAAGTTTTATTGTAAACTTTTTTGAACGCGTAATCGATACCAAGTAGAACCTCAATTCCATCCCTGAGTCTCAGGAAATCTCTGAATTTTTGCATTCCGTAGTGCTCTACTAAATAGCTTACAAAAGCGTATCCAAAATTATAGTAGGCTTCTCCTCCCACAGGATTGTATCCGGATATTATGGTTTCGTTCTCAAAAGGATTCGGCAATTCAAGCTGATCCAGCATAAAAGAGAGCCTTCGATGATCGTAAGTATCTGCTCCACAATATTCACTTCCCAGCTGTGCGATCCCTTCTATCAACCACGCTGGACTCAACGCTTGAGGGGAAACAAACCTGGAAAGAGCTATTTTGATTGGTTTGAGTACATTTGAAACTCTACTCAAATGAAAGACATGGCTGAGTTCATGCGTAATAACCGTCCGCAACCAATATTCATCGAACCGCATATAGTAATTGTTTCCGAGAGAAATAACGCGCATTCTCCCAGTAGATTCGGCATAACCATTGGAAAAATCCTCATATGTTGTCAATATAAAAATAACTTTATCATGAGGTATGTTCCCAAAAAGGGTTTGCAACTCTACATAGGTTTCTTCGGCGATTCTCGAAACGATGGCGAGAAGCTCAGAAGCTTCAGCATGGTAGACATAGATGAAGTGTTCGGATTCCGCCACCATCCAATCAAGATCTCTACTTGAATAACCAAAAACAATCGAAAACGCCAATACAAAAAAAGCGAGTAAAATTGTCGCTTTATTCAAATTCACCCCTCCTCATACAGTATACTATTAGAAGGGGGGTTTTTGAAAAGTACCGAAATAATTCAAGCCCGGAGAAATCTCTCCGGGCTAAAGTATATCTGAAGATAAAGAAAGCTTTGTTTTTTTGATCATCAATGAGAAATTCAGGATAACTGTTTCAATTCTTCTTCTATGAACTCCACCAGTTCTCCTATATAATCCTGAGAGAAATCGAACTTTATTCCTGCGGTCTTGTAAAGTTCTTCAAGAGGTTTTGAATAACCAAGTTTTAAGAACTTTTCGTAATCTTCTATTGCTCTCTTTCCCTTTCTACGATAATTTCTATAAATGGCAATCGCACCAAGTTGTGCAATACCATATTCAATGTAATAAAAAGGCGATGTAAATATATGAAGTTGCTGCATCCAGACAACACCTTTTTCTTTATCTAGATCCGACCAATCCACACCGGTGTTAAAGCGGTCCATGAGTTTTTTGAAATATTCCGTTCTCTCCTCTGGTGTATGTTCAGGATTTGTGTATATCCAATGCTGAAAAGCATCTACAATCATGCACCATGGCAGGAATTTTACCGTTCCCTCAAGTTCTCTTCTTTTTGCATGTATGTACTCTTCTTCGTTCGGAAAATACTCGTCCCAGTGATCGAGAGTGAGCAATTCCATGGACATAGAAGCCAATTCCGAAGCCTCCATTGGTGGTCGACGGTAGAAATGTATCGGCTCGTTTGCCATTGCAAACGAATGCATAGCATGACCGGATTCGTGAAGGATTGTCCTAACATTATCTTCAGTGCCAACCGCATTCATGAAGATGAAAGGAGCCCCCGTTTCAGCCAAAGAATAATTGTATCCACCTGGAGCTTTTCCCTTACGATTCTCAAGATCAAGAAGTCCCGAATTACACATCTTATTCAAATTAACACCAAACTCTGGTTTTACCTTATACAGTATCCTTATTGCCTTTTCTACAAATTCATCTATCGTTTTGAAAGGTTTTAAAACCTTTCCATCAGGATCAACACTGGTGTCCCACGGCCTTAAACTATCAAGATTAAGTTTATTTCTTTTCTTTTCATTCAGCTCCGTTACGAAAGGAACAACCACCTTTTCAACAGATTCATGGAATTCGAAAAGTTCATCTGGAGTGTAAGCAAATCGTCCTTTCTCTTTATGTTTGTAATCGCGGTAGTTATCGAAACCAGCATTTTTAGCCTGCTGGACACGTATTTCTTTGAGGTCATCAAAAAGTTTGTCCAATTCGACGCTGTGCTCAAGGATCTTTTGCATTCGTAACCGCCAGGAATTCTCACGTGTGTTCCTATCTGGATCAAGTTGGTAAGCCCCCAACTGTTGCAACGTCTTCTCTTCACCTTTGAATTTAACCGTTATCGAACCAATAATAGCACCGTATTTACTCGCCAATTTCGCTTCCCGGGCTTTAAGTGGAAGGTTCTCTTCCTTGAACATTTCGATCTTATTGGCTATAATTCTGTCCAGATTCTCATAACGTTCTGAATCCAGTTGAGAACGATAAGGACTTTCATAGAATCTTTTTGCTATTTTCATTTGGTAAGGTTCCGATCGCAACACAATATTGGAGAGAAAGTCGTTATAAGCTTCTCTGTATTCGTTTTTGTCTGCAAATCGTGTCATTCTAATATAACGCCAGGCGTTTTCTTCGCCGATGATATTCATCAACTCGCTGAACTTCTCCATCATTTTCACCAGATCATCTGCTGAAGAAATTTCCTGTTCGAGAATACCTTTAAATTCTCGTTCCACAATTTTCCAGTCAATAACATCCAGATCTTCCGTAAAATATTTCCTTGGCTTTTTTGTTATCTTTTCCTGGGTATAAAGCATTCTTATCCCCCATTCTTTATGGCATTCTTCCGCAATATTATATCATTTGATAAGCTAAACAAACTAAATTCACCTTCGCATTTTTGATCCAGCCCGTGAAAAACGTAGAATAAAACTCAAGAATCTACCAAATAAAAACGGGCCTAAATGGCCCGTTGATTCAGGGGGAGCTTTACTGCTGACTATCCACATATTCCCGAATCGCCGAAATTTCAAAACCATATTTTGATTTCAAATCCTTCAACATAGCGGTCAACGGTTCATCTTCTGATATACCGAATTCCTGTAAGAAAGCTTCAAAATCTGGTACCAGTTCTTTTATTTCTCCCAGGGTGGTGGAACCCTTTATACTGACTTCTGTCGTTTCTTTTTCGGGTTGATACACCAGTTCATCTTCACCAGTCTGCGCAATATAATCGGATGGCCATTTGCCACTAATGATATATGCTAAAACACCTGGCTCAGATTTCATAACAAGTTGTTTCACAGTAGCTCCTTCATCAAGACCTGCATTTTTAATTATTTCAGATAATTCTGATGAATCTATATTTGCGACAGAGTACAACTCTTCCACCGGTTGGTTTATTACTTCCACAGCTGTTCTAATCACTTCCGGAGAAATAATTTCCTCCTCTTCAGGGATTCCTATTAACTCAGCCAAATCCTTTAGCTTTGTTTCAGTCGGAATGCTCTGAGGTATTCCCAAAGAACCGTACAACACACCTTTAGATACATCGTAGTGATCAAGTATTTCCTGTAATGTTGAAGACCCACGTATGTCGTCCGTTGTCTCGTAAGTTTTTATTCTTTCAGTTATAAAAGCACCATTGGCCATTGCTATCGCTATTGGGGCAATAAAGGCAACTAACACAAGAACAACATAGGCAGTATTCGGAATCACCTTTCTTGGCTTCTTTTCTTTCTTTGCCGGGATAAGATCCAACTTGAGCGTGTCTTTATTCTTTTCATTGATTGGACAGCTTTCCACACATTTGAGACATCTAATACAACTTGGGCTTCTAAGTGCGTCTGTTTTGGACACAACAATTCCAACCGGACAAGCTCTATCACATTGTCCACAGTTTACACAGGTGTTTTCATAGCGCTTTATATTCAACAAGCTGAAAGAATTGAAAAGCCCATTGATAGCTCCAAGGGGACAGGCATATCTACAAAATGGTCGTTCTATGAGCAAGGATAATCCTAATGTCAACGCAACTACAATGTATCCTGACAACGCTATTTCGTCGGTCCATATGTTGAATAGATTGTAATACGGGTCAAAATCAGCAAAGACAAGGTTGACTGTTCTCGCGGTTTGAATTACGATGTAGCCAAGCACAAAATACTTACCAAATCTAAGTACCTTATCCAGTTTCTTCGGTACTTTATTGTAATGCTTTCTAAATATTTTTCTTCCAAGCTTACCGAACCACTCCTGAACACTTCCAAGTGGACAGATCCAACCACAGAATGACGCCCCCGTAAGAACCAGGAGAATTATGAGTGCCAGGATCATGATGAAATTCGACTGGTGAAGTTTTTTAACGTAGTCACCGGTAGTTACAAAATTGTACATCGTCACAACCCCGCCAAAGGGACAAATCGCATGAATACTCGCAACACCCGGGATTGTGTAAATGTTTTTTTCATCAAGATAGTGGCCTACAGATATGAATACGATCAACGCCACAAAAAAAATCTGAATCCAGAGTCTCAACCTTTGAACCTTCATACTCTCCCTCCTGAATCCAAAAATAATGTGATGTTTTTCACTTATCGTATCCTAGTATTTTAAGCTTAAAAAAAGCTTAGATATTACTTAGAAAATCCTTAGATTATTCACAAAATACAGTTGCAGTTTTACTTTTTTCATGGCTTCTTGGCTTAAGTTTATTTTGGTTCGCTTCTTGATTTATCTATTTTTAGATAAAATATTTTTAGTAAAACAACAACTTCTCAACAACGAAGAGATGAAGTGTTAAAAGAAATCATTAGTGGGCTGCTGTATTTTTAAGGAGAAACGCCACCGGAACTCCCCGAAAATGAGAATCGACCGCTGAGGTACCAAGAACCTTTTCATTGTAAAATGAAAAGTACCACTAGCCCCCTTGATAAAAGGATTTAAGTCATCCTGATTGTCAAGGGGGTTTTTCATCATTGTTTTCTGCTTAAAACCTGGATTCTTTTTAAGATTCTAAGCCCTTGTTCTTTTTTGCCTTCTATGTGACTCTGTTAAAATTTCAGCACAAGTTCATTTGTAGGGATATAATTAAATAAACGTAGTCTATAAGGAGGGTCTGAAAATCGTGGAAAATAAAGATCTTCATTTTGATACTCTTGCGATACATGCGGCTGAAAAAACCGATCAAAATCAAGCATTAAATCCACCTATATACATGACCTCGACGTTCACTTTTACGGACTTACAGCAAGCTGACGATACATTCAGCTTCAAACGAAAGGCATTTGTTTATACCAGAGGTGGGAATCCAACGATAAACCTTTTTGAAGCTAGAATGGCTGCTCTGGAATCCGGTGTTGATTCCGTAGCCTTTGCTTCTGGTATGGCGGCTATAACTTCTGTTTTGTTGTCCTTTGTTAAAAATGGTGATGAAATCCTTGCGCACAGAAACCTCTATGGTTCAACTTTTGGGGCTACCGCGCATCTTTTTCCGAATTATGGAATAATTACACGCTATGTGAACATGTCAGACTTAAAACAAGTTGAAAAGAGTATCACCCCAAAAACAAAGGTGCTTTATCTTGAAACTCCAACAAATCCATCTCTGGAGATAATTGATATTGCTGAGTTATCTAAAATCGCAAGAAATTATGGCATCAAAGTTGTTGTGGATAACACCTTTGCAACACCGTACTTTCAGAAACCCCTCGAACTTGGGGCTGACGTTGTTGTTCATAGTGCAACAAAATATATTTCCGGTCATGGGGACGTTGTTGCTGGTGTAGCAATTTCTAAAGATCAGGAGTACATTCACAGATTAAAGTTTGGCTATATGTGCGAATTGGGAGGTGTTTTGAGCCCATTTAATGCCTGGCTCCTCTTAAGGGGATTAAAAACACTTTCATTAAGAATGAAACGGCATGAGGAGAACGCTATGGCAATTGTGCGATATCTCAAAAATCATCCTCTCGTTGAAAAGATCATGTATCCCGGGTTAGAAGAACATCCTGGCCATGAGCTGGCAAGAAAACAAATGACTGGATTTGGTGGTATTGTCAGCTTTGAACTCAAAGGTGACGTGGAAACGGCGAAGGCTTTTGTTCGCAACCTTAAGCTTATAAAACTTGCTGTTAGCCTCGGGGACGCTGAAACCCTCGTTGAAGTTCCAGCTCTTATGACTCATAGGGATTATCCCGAAGAAAAACTGCACGAGTTTGGATTCTCGAGAAAAACCGTGCGAATATCTACCGGATTGGAACACCCGGATGATCTTATAGAGGATATCGAGAGAGCCCTTAAAGGAGTTGAGTGATATGCGTGCCCTGTACTTCGATGAGAAGCTTTCCATGGTCGAGGTTCCAAAACCATCTCCAGAAGATGGCGAAGCACTTATAAAGGTTTTAGCAGCAGGTATATGTAACACGGATATTGAGATAGTGAAAGGTTACATGGGATTCAAAGGCATTCCAGGTCACGAGTTCGTTGGAATTGTTGAAAAGTCCGCTGATCCACGTTGGGTGGGGAAACGTGTTGTCGGGGAGATCAATATAGCCTGTAATGAGTGTGATCTGTGTAAAATAGGGTTGAAAAAACATTGTCGGAATATAAAGGTACTCGGTATAAAGGACTGGAATGGAGCCTTCGCTGAGTATCTTGTTCTCCCCGTTGAAAACCTTCACGAAGTCCCTTCGAAAGTTTCTAACCGCCAAGCAGTTTTTGTAGAACCTTTAGCTGCCGCTATTCAGATACTGGAACAGGTCCACATCAAACCAACAGACAGAGTTTGTGTTATTGGTGATGGTAAACTTGGCCTGTTGATTTCTCTTTCTTTGAACGCCCATGGTGTAAAACATATTCTTGTTGGCAAGCATCCTGAAAAAATGAAGATAGTTTCTGACAGAGGCGTAAGTACATTGTTTCCTGGTGATGTTCAAAGTTTTGATAGATTTTTCGACGTTGTTATCGAGGCCACCGGGAATCAAGCCGGTTTGGAAACGGCTCTAAACATCATCAGACCCCAGGGAACAGTAGTATTGAAAAGCACTTATGCGTCAAAAGCTTCTGTTGATCTCTCTAAAGTTGTGGTTAATGAGATAAATATAATAGGTTCAAGATGTGGTCCATTTGAGCCAGCCTTACAACTTTTGGAGAAAGATTTGATTGACGTAAATCCCTTGGTGTCCCAGGTTCTTCCCTTTGAAAAAGCTTTAGAAGCTTTTGAACTGGCGAAAACCAAAGGGACACTTAAAGTTATTCTAGAGGTGGAAAAATGAAATACGAAATAGTTTATTTCGACCTTGATGGTACCCTTCTCGATTTTGAGCGTTCAGAAGCTGAGGCTCTGACAGCACTCATGGCTAGCGGGGGATACTCTCTGAATGCCAAAGAACTTGCGCTTTATAAGGAAATCAACAAAAAGTGGTGGAAAGCCCTGGCAGACGGAAAATACTCCAAAGAGTATATCGTTGTTGCCCGCTTTCAGGAGTTTTTTGAGACTATTGGATTCAATAAAATTACGCCTGAAGAAGCTTCAAAGTCTTACCTCATCGAACTTTCAAAACGCGCCTATTTTTTACCAGGAGCTGAAAAATTTTTGCTAAAACTCAAAAAAACTGGAAAAAGAATGGCAGCAATAACCAATGGCGTCGATTTAGTCCAAAAAAACAGAAGCAAAATTGCTAATTTAGATAGGTTCTTTGAATTCATTTTAACTTCAGAAAAAGTAGGGAAAGCTAAACCGGCCCCGGACATTTTCTTCGAAGCTGCTAAGATTTCCGGAGTACCGATAGACCGTTCTCTTTATGTCGGTGATAATCTGGAAACGGATTACGTTGGCGCCAAAAACGTCGGAATGGATTTTATCCTTTACGCACCAAAGGGAAAAGGAATATCGAAACTAAACGATCTAAAAATCGCCAAAAGTTATGACGAACTGTTTGAAATGATTATGTGAGCTCCTTTTATACAGAATTTTTAAGCTTATAGGTATTTCAAAAGAGAAAATTCTCTTTCTTCAATGAATTTTCTGATGTCTCTTATGGTGAATTCACCAGTAGCACCATAATGTGAGCATACCATAGCTCCCATAACGTTGCCAAAACTCAAACAATCTTCTATGGGAGCATTTTCTTCTCTTAATAATGCATGTATAAATCCAGCGGCGAAAGCATCACCGGCTCCGGTAGTATCAACTACGTCTATCTTATAAGCCGGGGCTTTTATTCCATCTTTTATGGAAGTTGAACCCAGATGACCGCGAGTAACTATCACTCTTTTTGCTTTTGGCTCCCCGTATTCTTTTAGAAACCCCCATTCCGCTTCATTTAAAAACAATGTATCCACATTTCTTGCAATTCTAAGAACCCTTTCGGGGCTTTCAAAAGTCACGATTCCTCCAGGCGAGTAAAAAATTGGCTTTTCTTCAAGGGTTCTAACAACATGCTCTGCCTGCTTCACCGATAACCCCGCGAGATAGTAAAGTTCTGATTCAGGAAAGTCAGAAAGCTCAGGAATAAATGCTTCATTTGCTCCCCTATAAGTATAAAGGTATCTTTCGCCTTTATCCGCAACATTTGCAAAACACAAACCGGTATGATATGTCGACAATTTTTTTATACCTTTTGTATAAACCTTACGATTTTCAAGTTCTTTTATAAGCCAATCCCCAAAAAGATCGTCTCCAACAGCCCCTATTAAAGCCACTTCATTTCCAAGCCTGGAGAGTTGAACAGCTGTATTGGCAGCAGTCCCACCGAGAACGAGTCTTAAAGAGGTTACACGATTCTCTTCCCTGTTTTCTGATCGCGATGTTCTGGCTATAATATCAAAATTTATGTTCCCTATAACAACTATCATAAAATCACTCCCGTCTATACTATTATTTAAATTATATATGCAGCATTCCTGGTTGGAAAGTATTAAAAGAAATAAGAGTAAAATTAAAACAACGGGACAGGTTAAATGAAATCGCTGGGGGGAGAAAATAAATGTGGAAACATATTTTGGAAACTTTCGCAAGAAAACCCATATCTGTTTTTCTCCTAACCATTTCATTGATTCTTCTCGGAATAGTTGCCTGGCAGGATATCCCTATAGATCTCTTTCCCAACATATCCTTTCCTTATGCTGCGGTGGTTACTCCCTACCTCGGAGCCGGGCCTGAGGAGGTTGAAGTCAATGTTACAAATCCCATTGAAGAAGCTGTCGGTCTTGTAAGCGGTGTTAAGAGAATTTCATCGCGTTCCTTTGACAGTTTTTCTGTTGTTGAGGTGGAATTTGAGTGGGGAACAGATATTTCCTATGCCGTTTCAAAGATCCGTGAGCTCATCGATGCCTTTGCCAGAGACCTGCCTGAAGACGTTGATCCAATTGTTGTGGAATTCAACCCTGCTATGATTCCAGTATACGTGGTTGGTATTGGAACGAAAGAGCCAAATAACATAGAAACACTCTCAAAAGATTTGCAACAGAATCTTTCACGTTTAGATGGCGTTGCTAATGTGGAGATTCTTGGAATTCCAGACAAAGAAGTCCTGATAGACGTCGATCCTGAAAAACTCGAAAAAATGGAGATTCCTTTTGATTCCGTAAAGATAATGTTGAGTGCAGGCATGAAATATCCCATGGGGAAGATAACAGAGGAAGATAACGTTTATCCCCTATCCGTCAGTACAAAGTTCGCATCCTTAAAAGAACTCGAAGAAACAATAATAGGATTTAGGGGAATGAGTAGATATATAAACTTCCAGTCGTTATCAAGTATTTCCGATGGACTAAAGCTTCCACCATTCTTTGTACCTGTTAGATTAAAACAGGTTGCTGATGTCGGGATAAAACAAAAGGAAGTTCGAGGTGGTGTAAGAGTTAATGCCGAATCTGCAGCCGTTCTGGTAGTACAAAAGCGTGGTGGAATGAACACAATAAAGGTAGCAAAGAAAGTTCGTGAAAGACTTTCACTATGGAAGGAAGAGCATCCAGGAGTAGTTATTCAAACAATCACGGACACGAGTGAATTCACCAACATGGCTATAAACGGTCTTTTCAAAAATCTTCTTCTCGGTGCGATAGTTGCGACAATAGTAATATACCTGTTTTTACGAAGTGTTAGCGCTACACTAGCAGTCACGGTATCCATTCCCCTTTCTCTACTTACAGCCATCATGCTTATGTATTTCTCAAAACTCAATTTTGACCTCATGACACTTGGGGGGTTAACTGTTGCCGTAGGGATGGTTGTTGACAACAGCATTGTTATACTCGAAGCGATATACAGATACCTTGAGGAAAAGATGAACCCTGTGGAAGCTGCATCAAAAGGGGGAAGAGAAGTCGTAGGAGCGATATTTGCTTCAACGATGACCACTTTAGCAATGTTCGTTCCTTTCGCCTTTATAACAGGTTTTGCGGCACAGTTGTTCAAATTCTTCGCGATTTCTCTGTCCTTTACCCTCATCGCTTCTTTCTTTATTGCAATAACGGTGGTTCCCGCTTTTGCTAATATAGTTAAAGCCAAACCGTCCAGAGATCACAGAATTTTAAAAGGATACAAAAGAGTCCTCGACAAACTCCTCACGCATAAAAAAGGCGTTATAATCGCGTTCGTAATTATCTTCGTTATTTCAGTGTTCGGGTTACTGTCCAAAGGGCTTGAATTCATTCCTGAAGTTGACAGCGGTGTTTTAAACGTCAGCTTTGCGCTGCCATCTAACACTCCCTATACGGTAGTCTCCAAAGCACTGGAAGAAATTGAAAGCTACCTTATGGAAAACAAAGATGAGCTACACATCGTTTCTACTTACAGCGTCTTCGGTCAACCCGGAACCATATTAAGTGCATTACGAGGTATTCAGGAAAATGAAGCCGACATGCAGATAAATCTAACCCCCTCGAACAAAAGGGACAAAAGCTCTTCAGAAATAGCCGAATCTTTAAGGTCACATATTGAGAAGGTAATGAAAAAATACAACGGTTCTTACAAGATATCCTCAGGTGCAATAGAGGTTGAAAGCATCTTCGGGACCCAGATCCGGGTAACCTTTTATGATAACGATTTAGAAAAACTCCGTCAATTGGCCGAAGAATTCGCGAGAAAGCTCGAGAAAATATCCGGTGTTATTGATGTCACCACGAGCTTTAGAAAACAACAACAGGTTTACGAATTGAGTATCGACAGAGGCAAAGCATTGACAGCTGGCGTATTTTTCATGCAAGCGCTTGGTGCGGTACAACCCTATACAGTGGGAATTAATACAGGGAATATCTTCATTGATGGTGAAAATATACCCATTATCCTTCACCTAAAGGATTCTCTGAATCCAGACACAATAAGAAAAATTAAAATCCCCTCCTTTTCGGCAAAAGACGCGTACATGGGCATGATCGCCGATTTAAAGAAAAAAGTCGTTCCATCAACCATATTCCATAGAGACGGCCAGAGGATAGCATTTGTAAATGCTTCGGTTTTTAATAGACCTCTTGGTGATGTTGTTAAAGATATTGAAAATATGGTCGATAGTGAGTATAAAGCTGAAAACAGGCCTGAAATTGGTGGTCAGGCAGCGAATTTACAGGAAACAGTGACGCAGTTTCTAAAAGCGATGATCATGGGAATCATTCTGATGTACCTGATAATAGGTGCACAGTTCGAATCTCTGGTTTATCCACTGGTAATATTCTTCACATTGCCAATGGCCCTGGTCGGAGTAGCTTTAGTAGTTTATCTCACAGGAATCACTGTGAATGTGAGCACGCTTATGGGAATGTTGACCCTTGCTGGAATTACTGTCAACAATGGAATTGTCATGATAACTTACATAAACCAATTAAGAGAAAGAGGGATGGAGAAGCGTGAAGCTATTATTGAAGGAGCTGCTAGACGATCAAGACCAATATTGATGACCACCCTGACTACTATTATTGCACTAATTCCAACAGCTGTTTCGAATGCCGCAGGTTCAGAACTTGACAGACCTATGGCTCTAACAGTCGTTGGAGGTCTTCTGATGGGAATGGTTTTCACCCTATTCCTCATCCCCTTGCTTTATGACATAATAGACAAAATCTCTCTCCGCTTTACTAAAAAAAAGACTTTTTCTGAAAAAGGTATAAGATGCTAAAATGGTAAAGGGGTGATTGGTTTGAAAAGCTTCCCAGCTGGATTTATGTGGGGCGTAGCAACCGCAGGCCATCAAATAGAAGGGGGAAACTATTTTTCTGATTGGTACAAATGGGAAATGGAAGGAAAGGTAAAAAACGGAGATACTTCCGAAACAGCTTGTGATAGCTGGAATCAACTTGATAGAGATCTTGAGATTCTCAAAAAATTGAGTGTTAAGGCTTATCGTTACTCCATAGAATGGGCCAGGGTAGAACCAAAACTCAACAAGTTCGATGAAGAATCTCTGAATAAATACAGAGATTTTACTATTAAATTAGTAGAAGCAAATATAAAGCCTATCATAACGCTGCATCATTTCGTCAATCCCCAATGGTTCGCTGAAATCGGTGGTTGGGAAAGCAGAGAAAATCTTCGTTACTTTCTTAGATACGTAAACAAAGTTGTTGATACCTTAGGAGAGTTTGTACCATTCTGGATAACGATAAATGAGCCAAATGTCTATGCGATTAAATCTTATCTTATGGGCGAATGGCCACCAGAAGTCAAAGATCGTGGACGAGCTTTTCAAGTTTTAAAGAACCTTTTGATAGCTCACACGGAAGCATACGACATAATAAAGTCCAGATATCCTTCTGCAATGGTCAGTGTAGCTTACAATTTTGTGCCTTTCTATCCATACAGAAAATGGCATCCGCTTGACATAATAACAGCTTTCACACTTAACAAAACCTACAATTATGCATTTTTGGACTCAATAAAACACGGTAAGTTCTACAAACCAATTGGCTCAGGAGAAAAAAATAAAAAGCTGAAAGATAAACTCGATTTCATTGGTGTTAACTACTATACAAGATATTTCGTCAAATACTCAAAACCTGAACCAGAACTTGTAGATACCGGGAACAAGAAGACGGATATGGGTTATGAATTCTATCCTGAGGGTTTGAGGACAATTATCATGAAATGTCATAAAGATTACTCTTTACCAATTTTAATAACGGAAAACGGCATCGCTGACGCCACCGACGAAAAACGGTGGAAATATATAAAAAAAGCACTGGAAGCGGTTCACAAGTCGCTTAAAGGAGGTGCGAAAGTAATAGGTTACATGTACTGGTCTTTGATGGACAACTTTGAGTGGAGCGAAGGCTACTCCATGAAGTTTGGTCTGTACAAAACAAAAAGAAATCCCCTCGAACTCGTTCCCAGGTCAAGTGCTTCAAAATATGCTGATGTTATTAAAAACAACGCACTTACAGATGATGATTAAAATTATTTCCTGAGTAGCATATAAAGCTTGTTGTTTTTTGAAACAACTTTCAGAACCTCAAATCCTGCGCCAATAAAAAGCCCTCTCAAAACATTTTCGGGAGGTTTAAAATGATAAACCCCTGCTTCGATAAATTCACCAATAAACGCCGGTATTCCTCGGGATTTCATCGCATTAACTGTTTTAGAGGCCCTTTCCGCTTCACTCGTTTCGGCTACCACGAGACCTTTAGCGCTATGTTTCAATGCTCTGTAAAGCCATCCGATCAGATTCAGAGTGGATTCAGGCGTACATGTGTTCATAACGTTTATACAAAGGAATCCATTGAACGTTCCTACATAACCCATTGCTGTTTTTTCTAAAAGGACCTTACAAACACCCTTTTTATTACTCTTGACAACTTCATTTGAATCCTCCAGAAGGAGCCCAACAATTTTTGTATTACTTTCAATCAGTTTTTTCCATAACGCGTACGCACTGCAGTTAACATCCACTATTATTTCTCCGGGTTTGAAATAACTCATAAATTCAGAAAATATCCCTCTGAAGGCAGTGTCAGACAACAATGAGTTACTTGAATCTTCCGGTGTTGATTCGTTTGGTGCACGATACATATCAAGCCAACGTTTTCGATCCAAAACATATCACCTCTATGACTATGTTATTATCTTCGCGAATTAAATCCAACAAAAAAAGAGGGTTGTCTAAAGATCATGGCGATGAATTTCGTAAAGAATTCTTTGTGAAAGTGATAAAATTTAACCAGTTTCTAATAAAAGGAGGGAATTGGATGAAGAAGTTTCTGGATGTAATTATCCTCTTACTTCTTGCTGGCACCATATTTGCCTGGTCTGGCCATGACGTTTTAACGTACTATATTCTTAAAAGCTTAAACATGGATTTCTCTTTTGAAGTACCGATAACCGTGTATTCCTACGAAAATCTTGAAACAAGGGAATACAACCTTGAGAAAGCTTCCTTTGATGATTTACTCGGTAAAGATTACATTCCCGGTGAAGACAACAGACTTTTTAAGCCTGTTTTTGAAAACTCAAAGCTTGAAAACGGGAAAGCACCTATCTGGCAAATCCTTTCAGTTTATTCATACGAACCCGATCTTGGAATGGATCAGAATCTTGAGCTAAGCAATCTGCAGTGGATGACAGGAGGTAGCCAGGGTTGGAGGCATATGGAATATCATCTGTTCTGGCTACGTTTCGGAGAAGTTTCGGAAAGCGTGGCATACTTTACCGAACTTTCAAAAAAAGCGTGGGAAAAAGGAGACCCTTACTGGGCTTTCAGATTCATGGGGCGGGCGATACATTACTTCGAGGACATAGGACAGCCCTATCATACCTTCCCGGCTCCATTTTGCGAACTTCTAAAACTCATGATCGATATGAATAAATGGATGACTGTGTTCACCAACTACCATCTGGTATATGACTATTACTCTGGATATTTACTCTGGAACCAAAATGCAAAAGTTGTAGAAGCAATTAAAACAGCAAAACCGATCAAAATAACTGATCCCAGAAAAGATGCCTTAAGGTTAAGAATATATGCAAGAAGAAAACTCCACAAAATTTACTACGAAATGAAAAAGATCATGAAGGATGACTTGGAGGTTTCTTCTGAATTCATGCCAAGTCCAGCTTACTTTGATCTTCTAACCGTCGAAGGAAAAACCAAAAAACTTGAGGAATTGACAGCCGATCTCCTTGGAAAAGTTGCTTCTTATATTAAAGGCTACCTCATCTACATGAACGAAGAAATGCGTTGGGAAGATAACCTACACTAATAATATCAAAGTCCCGGGAATTATTCCCGGGACATACTTGCTAAAATATAGTAATCGAACCTGTAAAAGAAATCTTCTCCAGCAACAGCTATCGGATACGGATAATCCTTGGAATACAGAACGTAAACATCTCCTGCTTTCAAATAAACCTCAATGGGAAGCTCGAATTCAACATCCTTAAGAGTTATTTTGTTAACCGTTTTCTCTGCGTCCTGATAAAAGCTTTCTACCAAAGTGCTTTCAACGTTGAGAGGAGTATCTACCGGGAAACTGCCTTCACTGATTTTTTCGAGCAATTCGGTATTTGCAGATACGGTTACGGGTAATATGGATTCATCGTAACCTTCTTTAGTACAGTTCTTCCATATCTTCACAAACCCTTCTCCTACTTCCGAAAGACTGAGTTTAAACCATTTTTCGTAAATGCGACTGTCAATTTGATTCCAGGATGTTTCACCCAATACCTGGACATTCTCGAATTCAAAATGATAATCGTCCATTGAATCAAGAACACAACGCCAATGCGTTTTTTCCACGCTAACCTTAATGATCACGATATCGCCTACTTTACCAGATACTACCTCTGGTTCAAAGCTGAAAACACAGGAAAGCGCAAATGTTGACACCAGCAAAATAGTGAACAGGAATACCTTTTTCATATCAATCACCTCCAGATTTAATCTCTAAGGAATTTTTTGGGCAAGCGCAACAACATTCGCCGCACATTATACATTCATCTGAAACTTCACCAGGTGTTTCCATAGCACCCATAGGGCACTTTTTCAAACACAGATTACAGTTGACACAACTATCATTTTTCTTCACTTTGAATATACTGAATCTTGAAGCAAAAGCCATCAAAGCTCCGTAAGGGCAAAGATATTTACAGAAAGGCCTGTAGATGAAAATTGACAGAATAGCAAATACAGTGGTTATAAGAATACCAATTATCGCGAATTCAAAAGTGAACAAACTTTTGAAGGGAGTAAATCCGCTGAAAACCCTCCCGGCTGAAAGTGCAGCTATTACGACGATAGCAAGAACAATGTATTTCACATACCTCAAAAGTTTATCTGTTTTGTACGGAACTTTCTTGCCATATTTTTTCATGTAAAGTAATTCCTGTACTCCTCCAAAAGGACAAACATATCCACAATAAATCCTGCCAAAGATAAAACTTATAATCACTGGTATCAGAAACATCAGAAGATAAGCGGTCTCATACTTAAAGAGCACGTTTTGTACTGTCGTGACAGGACAAAGCACACCTCCAAACAAGAACCCCAAAATTGCTATAGAAACAATCATGAGAACTTTTCTGTACTTGAAGGCTCTTCTCAAAGTTATCCAGATTCCGATCGCTGAAAGGCCACCAACAGCGAGTGTCTTCCACAACAGGTCATGTTTCCAGTAAGAAGACTGTTGAACCTGATCCTGGATTTGTGTTTGACTTCCAGGAAGATTGAAGTCAAGATCACCTGGGAATGAATCGGCAAAGAGTATATACGTGAAAAAAATCACTAGCACTACTAAAAAAAATCTCCTTATATTCTTCATAATTCTCACCTCCAAAAGCAGTCTAAAACCTTAAACTTAGAATTTGCTTAAAACTCCTTTAGAAAACACTTAGAAAAAATGCTTTTTCTTTGTTGCTCCTGTATAATTCCTTTGACAACGTTTGTTCAGGAGGGATGGAACATGAAAATTTTTGAAATCGAAAATTATCTAAATGAGATTCTGGAACCATGGAATTACACCGATTACTGTTATAACGGAATACAAATCGAAGGAAGGCACGAGGTAAAAAAGGTAGCTGTTGGCGTTTCCTTTAACAAAGCTTTTATCGACCATGCTCTCGAAGAAAGGGTTGACATGCTCCTTGTACACCATGGGATATTTGGAAGTGGTTTCTTTTCACTCAAAGGATATATAAAACGCAGGGTTGAGAAGGTCATCAAGAACGATCTAACCCTCATGGGCTATCATCTTCCGTTAGATGCTCACCGGGAATACGGTAACAATGCAACCATATTGAAACTTCTTGGTCTCGAACCCGGTGAACAGGTTGAAGTCGGATACATTGGTGAGTACGAAGAAGCAGTCTCATTTGATGATTTTTATAAGAGATTAAAGCAAATTTTCCCGAACCAACCGATATTAAAATACGTGAATTCTGATTTTGTAAAAAAAGTTTGCGTGATTTCCGGTGGTGCAGCAGGTGACCTCAGAAAGGTTGAAGGAAAAGTTGATACATTCATTACTGGCGAAGTGAAAGAACAGACAAGAGATGAAGCCAGAGAAATGGGAATCAATTTTATCAACGCGGGACATTACGCCACAGAAACCTTCGGCGTTAAAAATCTTGGGAAGCTCCTCAAAGAAAATCTAGATCTGGAAGTAGTTTTTATAGATGTTTGGAATGAGGTCTAAACCGAGAATCCGAGAGTTCGAGAAAAAACAGGACGCTTGCAAGGCTGTCAGCTGATGGAGCGACGCTTGCGAAGGCAGCAAGAACAAAAGGACGGGTATAGGGTCCGGGGGTTGGAAAAAGCTTCGAGAACCGAGATTCGAGATCCGAGAATGCAAAATGCAAAATCGTTGCAGGTTGTGGATTGTAGGTTGTACGCAAAGAACTTCATATTTACCCCCTAAAAGGATTGGACAAAAGGAGAGCAACAGCATAGAATAAAGGAAAGAAAAAGGGGGTAAAAGGAATGAAAGAAAAAACACCGCGAAGATACAGTTCAGAATTCAAAATCAAATTGGTTAAGGAGTATTTAGGGACAGACAAGAGTTACAGAGAATTGGGAGTCGAATATGATGTGGATGCTTCACTTATCATGAGTTGGGTAAAGCGCTACGAAAGATACAAAGAAAATGCGTTCCAGCCTCCGAAAAGGAAGCGTTCATTCATAGCAGATGAAAGCAAGATACCCGCTTTTCTTAAAGAAGAGCTCGGCCTGGATAAGATAAAAGAACACAGTGATGATCCTGAAGAAATGAAGGCCGAATTGGAAAGATTGAAATTGGAACTTGCTGAGAGAGACCTGAGAATAAGAATGCTCAAGGAAAAATTAAAAAAAACGAACGTGGAAGAGAACCAGGGAAAAAAGTAACAGATATTACGATCCTCTGTATTGCTAACAAGTACATAAATTGGGGATTTCGTGTTGGTTTTGTTCTTGAAGTTTTAGAGATACCAAGGAGCAGCTATTACAGGAGCAAGAATCCGGGCTTTTTCCTGAAAGGCAGGAGAGGAAGAAAGGAAAGAGGTTATGCCTTTAATGTTTTTGGAGGTATCACAAAAGACGAAGAGATAGAAAAACTGCTGCTGTGGTTTAATGCGATCGAATCTCCTTTACAGGAGGAATATTATTTGAAGTACATGGGTTCAAAAAAGATAGCCAGATATATCCGGAACGTATACGGAATCATAGTAAATCACAAGAAATTGCACCGACTCAGGAAAAAGCTTGGACTTGTTGGGAAGTACAAAAGGCGT